>NZ_JBSGZO010000020.1:0-45380 GCF_053611045.1 Streptomyces sp. NPDC054841
GGGCCCGACGCCCTGCGGCCCCTGCTCACTGTCGTGCTCGACTCGCTCAGGGCAGGAGCGGTCGCCCGCGGCGGGCCGCTGCCCCCGGGCGGGCCGGACGAGGTGAGCAGGGCCGTGTGGGAAACCGTCACACCCGTCATCCCCGCCGACGGCCGCGGCGCCGAGGAAGCGCTCAGCACCCTCGTACAGGCCTTTGCCTACGGCGCCGCCGACCCCGCCGACCCGCGGTGCGCCGCCCATCTGCACACCCCGCCGCTCGCACTCGCCGTCGCCGCCGACCTCGCCGCATCCGCGCTCAACCCGTCCCTGGACTCATGGGACCAGGCGCCCGCCGCCTCCGCGCTGGAAGCCGAGGTCACCCGGACCCTGGCCCGCGAGGTGTATCCGCACGGCGAACGGCCCGACGCCCTCGTCACCACCGGCGGCACCGAAGCCAACCAGCTCGCCCTGCTCCTCGCCCGCGAGCGCCACGGCGCCGTCCAGGTCGTCTGCGGCACCCACGCCCACCACTCGGTCCGTCGCGCCGCCTGGCTGCTCGGCCTCCCCGAACCGGTCACCGTCCCCGCCCCCGGCGGCACCACCGACCTCACCGCCCTCGACGACGCCCTCACCGGACAGCGCCGCCCGCGCGGGCCGGTTCTCGTCACCGCCACGGCCGGCACCACCGACACCGGACGCATCGACCCGCTCCCCGACATCGCCGCCCTCTGCGACCGGCACGGCGCCGAACTCCACATCGACGCCGCCTACGGCGGACCCCTCCTGTTCAGCCCCCGCCACCGCGATCTGCTGCGCGGCCTCGACCGGGCCCGGTCCGTCACCCTCGACCTGCACAAACTGGGCTGGCAGCCGGTAGCCGCAGGCCTCCTCGCCGTCCCCGACAGCGACCTGCTCACCCCCCTCGGCCACACCGCCGACTACCTCAACGCGGACGACGACACCGAAGCCGGACTGCCCGACCTCCTCGGCCGCTCACTGCGTACCACCCGCCGCCCCGACATCCTCAAGATCGCCGTAACCCTCCGCGCCCTCGGCCGCAGCGGACTCGCCGCCCTCGTCGACCACGCCTGCGCCACCGCCCAGGACCTCGCCGACCTCATCGAGAAGCACCCCGTCCTGGAGCTCCACGAACGGCCCGTCCTCTCCACCGTCCTCTTCCGCCCGCGCGGCGCGAGCGACCACACCGTCGCCACGATCCGCCGCCGCCTCCTGCACGAAGGCCGCGCCGTCCTCGGCCGGGCCCGCGCCGACGGCCGGCTCTGGCTCAAAGCCACCCTGCTCAACCCCCACACCACCCCGGACGACCTCCGCACACTCACCGCACTCGTGGAAGGCAGCACCCCCCGATGACCGGCACGCCCGCCCCCGGCGCCCCAGACCTCGACCAGCCCCACGACCTCGTGGGTATCGGCATCGGGCCGTTCAACCTCTCGCTCGCCGCACTCGCCCACGGGCTGCCCTGCGGAGAAGGCGGCGGCGCCCTCGCCGCCACCTTCTACGAGCAACGCCCCGACTTCCACTGGCACCCCGGCCTGCTCATCGACGGCGCCACCCTCCAAGTGCCGTTCCTCGCCGACCTGGTGAGCCTCGCCGACCCGGCAAGCCCCTGGTCGTTCCTCAACTACCTCAAGACCCGGGACCGGCTCTTCCCCTTCTACTTCGCCGAGCGCTTCCACATCCAGCGCGCCGAATACGACGCGTACTGCCGCTGGGTCAGCGGCCGGCTCCCCGGACTCCACTTCGGCCACCAGGTCGACGCGGTGCGCTGGAACCCCGAACGGTCACTGTTCGAGGTCGACTTCACCCAGCTCGACACCAACGAAGGAGCCGAGTCGCTCGGCCGCGCCTACGCCCGCCACATCGCCCTCGGCATCGGCACCGAACCATACGTCCCCGATCCGCTGAAGCCCCTCGCCGAAGCCCCCACCGTCCCGGTCCTCCACTCCGCCGACTACCTCGAACACCGCGAGCAGATCCTCGCCGCCGAGCACATCACCGTCATCGGCTCCGGCCAGTCCGGCGCCGAGGTCTTCCTCGACCTGCTGCGCGCCCGCCCCGCCGGAGCGGAAAAGCTCCACTGGCTGGCCCGCACCGAAGCCTTCGCCCCCATGGAGTACTCGAAGCTCGGCCTCGAACACTTCACCCCCGACTACACCCGCTACTTCCACGCCCTGCCCGAATCCGTACGCGACGGACTCGTCCCCCAGCAGTGGCAGCTCCACAAAGGCATCGACGCCGACACCATCGCCGCCATCCACGACGAGCTCTACCGCCGCTCCCTGCACGGCGGCTGGCCCGACGCGGTCCTCACCCCCGGAGTCCTGGTCAGAACCGCCGGACGGGTCGCCACCACCAAGGTCGAGCTCCATCTCGAACACGTCCAGCAAGGCACCCGCTCCCGGCTCACCACCGACGCGGTCGTCCTCGCCACCGGCTACCGGGAGCGCCCCCTCGACCGGATCCTGGTCGGCCTCGACCCGTACATGCACCGGGACTCCTCCGAGCGGCCACGCATCGACGACCAGTTCCGCCTCGTCCTCAACCCCTGCGTCACCGGCTCCGTGTACGTGCAGAACGCGGAGCGGCACACACACGGCGTGGGCGCTCCCGACCTCGGCCTCGCCGCCTGGCGCAGCGCCACGATCCTGAACTCCCTCACCGGCAAGGAGCCCTACCCGCTGCCGCGGCGCACCGCCTTCACCAGCTTCGGTCTGGAACGGCGAGAGGCGCCCGGCATCCCAAGCCAGGCGCCCCCGCTCACTCCCCTGGAAGACCGGCGCTAGGCCCTGTCCCCCCAGGACCTGATCCGCCGGACAGGCCCTCGTGCCCCTCCCGGCAAGCTTTGCCCTGTCGCGCCGCCCGGCACGCACCCTCGCTGCGTTGGCCAAAAGCCCTGGTAGCTCCGCTACAAGGACTTCCGGCCGCCTTGCGATGGCACGCACCGGACGACGCTCCTTGACGGGCAAACATTGCCGGTCGCGGCACTAGAACACGGGAACACCGTCCCGGGTCAGCTTCCACCCGACCGTCGCGAACGCCGCCGGATCCACCGTCCCCTTCGCCTGCACCCACTGAATGATCGTGTTACGGATCTCGTCCGAATTGGCCCACAGCTGCTGCGCCTTCGCGACATGCGGGAACGCGCCACCACCACTGGCCCGGTAGTTGTTCACCGCCAGCACGAACTGCGCCGCCGGATCCAGCGGCTTGCCCTCGAAGGACAGATTCACGATCCGGGAGCCGGCCGGCTTCGCGATGTCGATCTCGTACGTCAGACCCGAGACGGCGTCGTAGTTGTAGTCCGGGATGCTGTCGGCATTCGTCAGCTTCGCCGTGTCCACCGGCGCCCCGGCCGGAGTCTGTACGTAGTACCGAGCCGAGTACTCCAGATAGTCCTTGAGCTGCGCGCCGGTCATGAGCCGCGCCTCCAGCGTGTTCTCGAACGGGTAGAGACCGGCCGCTTCCCTGATGGTCACCTGCCCGGCCGGGATCGCCGCCGTACGGGAGAAGCACGATGCCTGCGACAGCACCGGCAGCGCCGCGTACTGCCCGCCGGCCAGCGCCGCCTTCACCGTCTCCGCCTGGACATGGTTGATCAGATCGATGATCGGCTCGTCCTTCCACGGCGCCTCGGCCGTGGCCATGGCGGTGGTGGAGGTGCCGATGACCTGGTTGACGTACGCGACGACCTTCTTGTGCTCGTCACCGAGCAGCCCGGCGATCTTCGGATCCTCGGCGGCGGTGTTGGAGTTGAGGACCTTCGCGGCCACCTTCTCGACGGTCCAGCGCCCCTTCTCCCACGCGAGATCGAAGTCGAAAAGGGTCAGACGCTGACCCCACTTGAGCGGCTCGGACAGCACGACCTGCTTGCCGGTCTGCTTGTTGGTGACGAAATACTCCGCGATCTCCGTGTGCGCATGCCCGACGAGGATCGCGTCGATGCCCGGCACCTGCTCGGCGACGAGCCCCGCGGCGTTCTCGACGTACGGGAGCTGATCACCGTACGAGGACGTGCCGCTGGAGCCCGAGTGGGCCGACACGATCACCACATCGGCGCCCATGGAACGCAGCTTCGGCACCCACTTCGCGGCCTGCTCCTCAAGACCGGGGAACACCATCCGGCCGCTGACATTGGCCTTGTCCCAGATCGCGATACCCGGGTTCGTGAGACCGAGGACCGCGACGCGCACATCCCGCCCGAACGGGGTGCGTATCCGGTGCATGCTGTACGGCGGGAAAGCGGGACGCAGGGTCTTCGCGTCCAGGGCGTTGGCGCCGAGCAGCGGGAAATCGCACTGCTCCTCGAACTTGCGCAGCACGGGGATGCCGTAGTTGAACTCGTGGTTGCCGAGCGCTGCGGCGTCGTAGCCGATGGCGTTCATGGCCTGGGCCATGGGGTGGACCGGACCGCGGCGGGCGGTGATCGGGTCGACCTTGGCGTAGTAGTACGACAACTGGGTGCCCTGGATGGTGTCACCGGCGTCGATGAGGAGCGTGTTGCACCGCCCCTTCTCCGCACGGACCTGATTGACGAGAGTGGAGATCTTCGCCAGCCCGACGTCGTTGTGGTTCTTGTCGTCGAACTCCTTGTCCGTGAAGTAGTCCCAGTTGAAGACGTTGCCGTGCAGGTCGGTGGTGCCCATCACGGTGAACGAGTACCGCTTCCGCCCCGCACTGCGGCCATGTGCTTCGGCCGGGACGGCGACGCTCCCGGCCACGGCGACCCCGGCCCCGGCGGCGGCCGAACGGCCCAGGAACGTCCTGCGATTCAGCGGCATGTGATCTCCCTCGTTCAGTGGAACTACGCGCGTGGCACAACGCGCGTAGAGTCTGGCGCAGAGCGCCCCCGTGCGAAAGTGTTCGAGGACAACAGCGAGGGAGCTCACGATGACCAGCGACGCCGCAGCGCCGGCACCCTACGGAACCCCCGAGACGCCGCGGGTCGCGGTGCGCGGCGAGGCGCGGCTGGAAGTCGATCCGGAGATCGCCAGGATCGGCGTGACCGTCAGCGCGCGAGGCACCGACCGGCGCAGCGCCCTGGAGGACCTCACCCGCCGCAACAGCGAGGTACTGGAGCTCATCAAGTCCTACGGAGACTCGGTGGAGAAGCTCGAGACCGGCGCGTTCTCCATCAGCCCGGAACTCACCAAGCACGGCCGCGGCGAACGTGTCCGGTCCTACCACGGCCGCGTCCACATCACGGCCGTCCTCGCCGACTTCACCGCCCTCGGTGAACTCACCACCCGCCTCGCCGACCTGGACCTCACCCGCGTCGACGGCCCCTGGTGGTCCCTGCGCCCCGACTCCCCGGCCCACGGCGAAGCCCGCCGCCAGGCCGTCCGCGAAGCCGTACAGCGCGCCCGCGAGTACGCCGAAGCCCTCGGCGCCCGCCTCGCCGCCCTCGTCGAACTCGCCGACCTGGGCGCGGAGGCCCCGATGTCCTACGGCATGCCCCCGGCCCCCGGCGCGATGCGCACCGCCGCCTTCGCGGCCACCGCCGACGAATCCGCCCCGGCCCTCGACCTCGAACCCCAGCGCCAGACGGTCTACGCCCAGGTCAACGCCCGCTTCACGATGACGCCGCCACAGCTGTGACAGCGCCCCGCCATCGAATTGCTCAAAAGAGCACCCCCGTGCACAATTCAATACTTGTCAATAACCCTTCACGTAAAGGTTGTTGAGTAGTCATGCGCAACCAATTCTCTACCCGCGGGTAAGCCATAGGCTCGAACCATGCGCCGAGCAAAGATCGTCTGCACACTGGGGCCCGCCACCGACTCATACGACCAGATCAAGGCACTGGTCGAGGCCGGAATGGACGTCGCCCGATTCAACCTCAGCCACGGCACCTACGCCGAGCACGAGGAGCGCTACCGGCACGTACGCAAAGCCTCCGACGAAATCGGCCGCAGCGTCGGCGTCCTCGCCGACCTTCAAGGCCCGAAGATCCGCCTCGGACGCTTCCGCGAAGGACCTGTACTGCTTGAACGCGGCGACGAATTCACCATCACCGTCGAATCCGTCGAAGGCGACCGCCACACCTGCGGAACCACCTACCCCGGCCTCGCCGCCGACGTCACCACCGGAGAGCGCATCCTCGTCGACGACGGCCGTGTGACCCTCGAAGTCACCGCCGTCGACGGACCCCACGTCCGCACCGTCGTCGTCGAGGGCGGAGTCATCTCCGACCACAAGGGACTCAACCTCCCCGGCGTCGCCGTCTCCGTCCCCGCACTCTCCGAGAAGGACATCGAAGACCTCCGCTGGGCAATCCGGCTCGGCGCCGACGTCATCGCCCTCTCCTTCGTACGCAGCGGACGCGACATCAAGGACGTCCACCGCATCATGGACGAGGAAGGCCGCCGCCTCCCCGTCATCGCGAAGATCGAGAAGCCCCAGGCCGTCGACAGCATCGACGACATCGTCGCCGCCTTCGACGGCATCATGGTCGCCCGCGGCGACCTCGGCGTCGAAATGCCCCTGGAACAGGTCCCGATCGTCCAGAAGCGCGCCATCAAACTCGCCAAGCGCAACGCCAAACCGGTCATCGTCGCCACCCAGATGCTCGACTCGATGATCGACAACTCCCGGCCCACCCGCGCCGAAGCCTCCGACGTCGCCAACGCCGTCATCGACGGCACCGACGCCGTCATGCTCTCCGGCGAGACCAGCGTCGGTAAATACCCCATCGGAACCGTCAAGACGATGAGCCGCATCGTCGAGGCCGCCGAGGAAGACGTCCTCGCCAAGGGCCTCCCGCCGCTCACCGAACGCAACAAACCCCGCACCCAGGGCGGAGCCGTCGCCCGCGCGGCCGCCGAAATGGGCGACTTCCTCGGCGCCAAATTCCTCGTCGCCTTCACCCAGTCCGGCGACACCGTCCGTCGGCTCTCCCGCTACCGCTCACCGATCCCGCTGCTCGCCTTCACCCCGGAACCGGCCACCCGCTCCCAGCTCAACCTCACCTGGGGCGTGGAGACCTTCCTCGGCCCGCACGTCGGATCCACCGACGCGATGGTCGCCCAGGTCGACGAGCAGCTCCTGAAGATCGGCCGCTGCGAGAAGGGCGACATCGTGGTGATCACGGCGGGCTCCCCGCCGGGAGTGGCGGGCTCGACGAACCTGGTGCGGGTGCACCACATCGGCGAGGACGACAGCCCGAGGTAGGGGCCGGGTCAGTACCTCGGCCCGACGTGGGCCCGCTGCGCAGCGGCGAGAGGGCCTTCTGTCGCACATCAGTGCTGTGGAAGTTCATGCGGCCACTCTGGGTAACTGATCGTGGCGCCGAGTGGCAAAAAGCGGATGTTCACGAGAACGTGAACATCCGCTTCCTGGCGTGGTACCGGGTGCGGGACTCGAACCCGCAAGCCCTCTCGGGCAGATGTGTTTGAGACATCAGCGTTTGCCATTTCGCCAACCCGGCCAGGTTCGCCTGTCGCAGTGTACCCGGTGACCAGTGAGCGCTTCAGCTAGGTAGGCTTTTGAAGAGCACCTGCCCCGCAGCGAGGAGTACCGTGACCGCCCCCGAGCCCGAGTCGCCCCAGCCCGTCGCCGACGTCGGCACGAACACGTCGCACGTCCCGCCGCTGACGACCCGTGTCGTCATCGCCGAGGACGAGGCGCTCATCCGCCTCGACCTCAAAGAGATGCTCGAGGAAGAGGGCTACCAGGTCGTCGGCGAGGCCGGTGACGGGCAGAAGGCCGTCGAGCTCGCCCGGGAGCACCAGCCGGACCTGGTGATCCTCGATGTGAAGATGCCGATCCTGGACGGGATCTCCGCCGCGGAGAAGATCGCGGAGGAGTCGATCGCGCCGGTCCTCATGCTGACCGCGTTCTCGCAGCGCGATCTCGTGGAGCGGGCCCGGGACGCCGGTGCGATGGCGTATCTCGTGAAGCCGTTCAGCAAGAGTGACGTCGTGCCGGCCATCGAGATGGCGGTGTCGCGGTTCGCGGAGCTGCGGGCGCTGGAGAAGGAGGTCGCGGACCTCGCCCAGCGGTTGGAGACGCGCAAGCTCGTGGACCGGGCGAAGTCGATTCTGCAGACGCAGTACGGTCTGACGGAGCCGAACGCGTTCCGCTGGATCCAGAAGACGTCGATGGACCGGCGGCTGTCGATGCAGCAGGTGGCGGAGGCGGTCATCGAGGACGCCGAGGAGAAGAAGGCCGCGAAGGAGCAGTAGCCCCGGCCGTACGCGTACATGCGAGGACGTATATACGAGGAGGCCCGCACCCCCTGCCGGGGTGCGGGCCTCCTCGTGTCGTACGGACGTGCTCAGTCCTCGCCGAGGTAGGCCTTGCGGACGGACTCGTCGTGGAGCAGGTCCTGTCCGCTGCCGGAGAGGACGACCTTGCCGATCTCCATGACGTGACCGTGGTCGGCCAGGGAGAGCGCGGCCTGGGCGTTCTGCTCGACGAGCAGGATGGTGGTGCCCTGGGCCTTGAGCTCGGCGATGGTCGCCATGATCTTCTGCATCATGATCGGGGAGAGGCCCATGGAGGGCTCGTCGAGCATGAGCAGCTTGGGCTGGGACATGAGGGCCCGGCCCATGGCGAGCATCTGCTGTTCACCGCCGGAGAGGGTGCCTGCCGCCTGCTTGCGACGTTCCCCGAGGATGGGGAAGAGGTCGTAGGCGCGCTGGACGTCCTTGGCGATGCCTTCCTTGTCGTTGCGGAGGAAGGCGCCGAGGAGCAGGTTGTCCTCGATCGTCATGCGCGGGAAGATGTGCCGCCCCTCGGGGGAGTGGGCGAGTCCGAGCGAGACGATCTGGTGGGCGGGGACCTTCTTCAGCGACTTGCCGTTGAACTTGATCTGGCCGCTGACGGGCTTGAGGAGCCCGGAGAGGGTGCGCAGGGTGGTGGTCTTGCCGGCGCCGTTGGTGCCGATGAGGGTGACGACCTCGCCGGCTTCGACCTTGAACGAGATGCCCTTGACGGCCTCGATCTTGCCGTAGGCGACGCGCAGGTCCTCGACTTCGAGCAGTGCGGTCATCAGTCGTTCTCCTTGCCAGAGCCGGAGGCCTGGGCGGTGGTGCTGTCGGCGTCGTCGCTGTCGCCTTCGGTGTCGCTGTCGCCGTCGGCCGGGGCGTCGTCCGCGTCGGTGTCGTCCGCCTCCTCGGCCTCAGCCTCGGCCTCGGCCTCAGCCTGTGCCTCCGCCTTGGCGACCTCTGCGGCTTCTTCCGCACCTGGAGCGCCCTCGAAGGGCTCGCCCAGGTAGGCGGCGATGACGCGCTCGTCGCTCTGGACGGTGGCGCTGTCGCCCTCGATGAGTTTCTCGCCCTGGACGAGGACGGCCACGCGGTCGCAGAGGTTCATGATGAACCGCATGTCGTGCTCGATGACGAGGACGGCGATGCCCATGTCCCGGATGGCGAAGATGAGTTCCTCGGCCGCCCGGGTCTCCTGCGGGTTCATGCCCGCGGTGGGCTCGTCGAGCAGGAGCAGTCCCGGCTCGCTCGCGAGTGCCCGGGCGATCTCCAGCTTGCGCTGCTCACCGTAGGGGAGGTTGCGGGCGAGGTGCTCGGCCTTGGCGTCGAGCCCGACGAACTCCAGGAGTTCCATGGCCCGCTCGCGCGAGGCGGCTTCGGCCTTGTGGAAGCCGGGGCCCCGCAGCAGGGCGGACCAGAGGCCCTCCTTGGTGCGGGTGTGGCGGCCCACGAGGACGTTCTCCAGCACGGTCATGTTGCCGAAGAGCCGGATGTTCTGGAAGGTGCGGGCGATGCCGGCGGCAGTGACCTTGAAGGACTTCGGCGGCAGGACCGTGCCCTTGTACCGGACCTCACCCTCGGTGGGGATGTAGAGGCCGGTGAGGCAGTTGAAGAAGGTGGTCTTGCCGGCGCCGTTGGGGCCGATCAGGCCGACGATCTCGCCGCTCTTGACGGTGAGGTCGACGGAGCGTACGGCGGTGAGTCCACCGAAGCGCATGGTCACGCCCCGGGCATCGAGGACGGTCTCGCCGTTGGGGGCGGGCGCCTTCGTGGTGGTGTCGGTGGTCATGTTCAGGCACCTGCCTTGGTGAGGGTGGCGGGCGCTTCCTCGTTCTCGTGGAACTCGAGCTGGCGGCGACGGTTGGGGATCAGGCCCTCGGGGCGGAAGCGCATGAGGAGGATGAGCGCGACACCGAAGGCGAAGAGCTGGTACTCGCCCATGAACTGGAGCTTGTTCGGGATGAGGTAGAGCAGTGCGCCGCCGACGAGCGGACCGCTGATGGTGCCCATGCCGCCGAGGACGACCGCGGCGAGCAGGAAGGCCGAGTTGGGCGGCACGACGTGGGCGAACTGGTACTGCTCGGGCGTCACGGTGTAGGTGACGTGGGCCTGGACCGCGCCGGCGAGGCCGGCGAGCGAGGCGCCGAGGGCGAAGGCGATGAGCTTGACGCGGAAGCCGTTGATGCCCATGGCTTCGGCGGCGGTCTCGTCCTCGCGGATGGCGACCCAGGAGCGGCCGATGCGGGACTCGGCGCTGCGGCGGAAGACCACCACGACGACGAGCGTGATCAGCAGCATGAGCAGGAAGTAGTTGGCGAACCGGCCGATGGTGAATCCGGCGATGGTGTGCTCGGCGCCGAAGTCGATCCCGAACATGTTGAGGTTCGGGATCGAGGAGATTCCGTTGGAGCCGTTGGTGATGTCGGGACCGGAGGTTCCGTCCATGTTGTTGACGGCGATGCGGAAGATCTCACCGAAGCCGAGCGTCACGATGGCGAGGTAGTCACCGCGCAGCCGCAGGGTCGGGGCGCCGATGAGGACGCCGAAGATCATGGAGGCGGCGGCGCCGACGAGGATGGCGCCCCAGAAGGGCAGGTGGAGGCCGAACGGCGACGACGGGGAGCCGGAGACCATGGCGGCGGCGTAGGCGCCGACGCCGAGGAAGGCGACGTATCCGAGGTCGAGCAGGCCGACGAGGCCGACGACGATGTTGAGGCCCAGGGCGACGGTGGCGAAGATCAGGATGTTGACGCCGATGGTCGCGTACTGGTCGTCGGACTGGGTGAAGGGGAAGGCCGCGGCGGCGGCGAAGGCGCCGACCATGGCCACGTTGCGGTGGCGTGCGGCGATCGCGGAGACGCGTGCTGCGAGTCCGGCCTTGCTGAGGGCCGCGAATACGAAGCAGGCGGTGAGGAGGAAGCCGATGAACAGCTCGTCGTACTCGGTGCCGATGCCGTAGGTGAAGACGGCGAGTCCGAGTGCGAGCACTCCGCTGAGGATGAGGATCTCGGCCCAGCCGGGCAGCTTGCGCGCCGGGGCAGGGGTGCCGCTCGCGAAGGCGGCCTTGAAGGTCGTCCACGCGTTGCCGGCGTTGTGCTTGAACTGGTCGAAGCCGGTGTCGTCGGGGTCGGCGGGTTCGGTCACGGGCCGCTCGAACGGCAGGGCCAGCGCGCCGACGAGGGCGGCGAGGGAGGCGACGGCGGCGAGGATGCCGCCCGGCTCCAGGTTGACGAGGCCGCCGAGCTGGACGCTGATCGCAATGACCGTGTACCAGGCGGTGGCGAAGGTGCCGACCGCGGCGAGCTTGATGGCCGCGTCCGCCCCGGCGGGGGCGAGCCAGCGGGTGCCCTTGACGCCGTACGACGCGAGGCCGAGCAGGGCGGTCAGGGCGCCGCCGATGAGGACGAGCCACTGGAGCCCGCCCGGGTAGCCGTAGACCGTGAGGTTGCCGGGGAACGCGGCGGTCCAGGTCCAGGACATGAAGGCGGAGACGACGGCGAGGGCGCCGCCGGCCGTGGCAGTGGCGCGGCCGATGCTCGGGGGCAGGGCGATGAGGCCTGAGTTCGCGCCGACGTCGTTCTTGCGCGGGGTCTCCGCGGTGGTGGTCTCAGTAGTCATGTTGATCACGCCCTGTCCGCCACGCGCTCGCCCAGCAGACCCTGGGGCCTGAAGAGCAGCACGAGGATGAGGAGTACGAACGCCCAGACATCGGCCCAGGCCTGGCCGCCGAGCTGCTGCATGCCAGGGACGTCGGCGATGAAGGCGGTGGCCATGGTCTCGGCGATGCCGAGGACGAGGCCGCCGATCATGGCGCCGTAGATGTTGCCGATGCCACCGAGGACGGCGGCGGTGAAGGCCTTGAGGCCGAGCAGGAAGCCCATCTTGAAGTTGACCTCGCCGTACTTGAGGCCGTACGCGACGGCTCCGATGGCGGCGAAGGCGGCACCGAGGGCGAAGGCGACCACGATGATGCGGTCGGTGTTGATGCCCATGAGCTTGGCGGTGCCGGGGTCCTGGGCGGTGGCCTGCATACCGCGTCCGGTGCGGGTCTTCATGACGAAGTAGCCGAGGACCGCCATGGAGATGGGGGCTGCGATCAGCAGGAAGACATCACCGGTCTGGATGGTGACGCTGCCCAGGTGGAAGGGGCCACCGGGGATCTCCGGGAAGGAGAGGGAGGACTTGGCGCCGGGGTACCACGCCCATACGGCCTGCTGGAGGGCGAGGGACAGGCCGATGGCCGTGATGAGCGGTGCGAGCCGTGGCGCGTTGCGCAACGGCCGGTAGGCGAAGCGTTCGGCTCCGACCGCGATGGTGGTGGCGACGATGATCGCGCCGATGATCATGAGTGGCAGGGCCACCCACATGGTGGTGCCCGACGGGAGCATCAGCCAGACCGTGAGGGCACCGAAGCCCCCGGTCATGAAGATCTCGCCGTGGGCGAAGTTGATGAGCTGGACGATGCCATAGACCATCGTGTAGCCGATGGCGACCAGCCCGTACATCGATCCGAGTAGCAGGCCGTTGACCAGCTGTTGCGGCAGCTCGTTCACCGCAGGTCCTCCGAAGTCTTTCGCCGGATATGACACCGCGCGGGACGCCTGGTGCAGCGCCCCGCGCGGCCATGCATGTGATGCGGAGTGTTGTTCAGCCGGTTCAGCCCGCGAAGGTACCGGACTTGACGGGAGCCCAGGCGCCGCCCTTGTACTGGTAGACGGTGAGCTGCTTGTTGGTGGCGTCGCCGAACTCGTCGAAGGAGACCTTGCCGGTCACACCGTCGAAGGAGACGGCCTTCATCGCGTCGAGGACCTTGCTGCGGGCGTCCTTGGACTCGGGCAGCTTGCCGCCGTTGTCGTCGACAGCCTTCTTCACGGCCTCGATGATCGCCCAGGCGGAGTCGTAGGAGTAGCCGCCGTAGGCCTCGTAGGCCTCCTTGTAACCGGCCTCCTTGTAGTTCGCGACGAACTCCTTGGCGGACGGGAGGGTCTCGACCGGCGCGCCGACGGAGGTGGCGAGGTCGCCCTCACCCTCCTTGCCGGAGAGCTTGATGAACTCGGCGCTGTAGATGCCGTCGCCGCCGACCAGCGGGATCTTGGCACCGGCCTTCTTGATCTGCTTGCTGAGCGGGCCGGCCGCCGGGTACTCGCCGCCGTAGTAGACGACGTCCGCACCCGAGTTCTTGATCTTGGTGGCGACCGCGGAGAAGTCCTTGGTCTCCGGGTTCACGTGGTCCTCGCCGGCGACCTTGCCGCCCAGCTTGGTGAACTCGGCCTTGAAGGTGGCCGCGAGGCCGGCGCCGTAGGTCTTCTTGTCGTCGACGACGAAGACCTTCTTCTTCTTGGCGTCGTTGAACAGGTACTGCGCGGCGAACGGGCCCTGGATGGCGTCCGTGGTGGCCGTGCGGAAGTACGAGTTGTACGGGCGCTTCTTGGTGCCGGTGTTCCACGCCGGACCCTGCGTCAGGGCAGGGTTGGTGTTGGCGGGGGACACCTGGACGAGCTTCGCGTCGTCGAAGACCTTCTGCATCGACTCGGCGACCGAGGAGTTC
Organism: Streptomyces sp. NPDC054841; assembly: GCF_053611045.1. Lineage (NCBI taxonomy): Bacteria > Bacillati > Actinomycetota > Actinomycetes > Kitasatosporales > Streptomycetaceae > Streptomyces > Streptomyces sp. NPDC054841. Next base: position 13,753 of record NZ_JBSGZO010000020.1, read on the forward strand.
AGCGGACCGACCACGCCGAGCACGTTCTTGTCGGCGACGAGCTTGGTGGCGTTCTGCTGGCCCGAGGAGGGCTGCGCCTGGTCGTCGAGCGCCTCTACCTTGAAGGTGACGCCCTTGACGTACTTCTTCTCGTTGGCCTGCTTGGCGGCGAGGTCAACGGAGTTCTTGATGCCGAGCCCAAGCGCCGAGAGGTCGCCGGTGAGCGGCGCGTCGACTCCGATGACCACGGTGGTGTCGCCACCGGCCGCCGAGTCTCCGCCGTTGTCGTCGCGCGAGCCACAGGCGGTGAGGGTGAGTGCCCCCGCGGCGAGAGCAGCGGTTATGGCTATGAGCGAACGTTGACGCACGATGCTGGGTCCTTTCACCTGGCACGGCTGCCCCTCATGGAGAGCCGAGTCGAGCGCTGGAGCCTTACTGGCAAGGAATCCGGTGGCGCGGTGACTGGCGGTGACTCTAAGCGGGTAAATGGGAATTCAGCACGGGTCTGGGCAAGGCTGTGACGCTCTTGTTATCCCGATCGGATTTGCGGCATGCAGTGCATGACTGTTTTCTGTTTTTGGTCATGACAGCCGTGGTGGTCGCTCGCAGTAGTCGGTCACGGCCCGGGCCAGGTCCCGGGCGTACCGGTCGCCCAGGATGAAACTCTGGTCCTGTTTTGCGCGCGCATTACGCAGCGTTACATCGAGGAAAGGCAGTCCGGCATTCCGTGGCGCCTTTGCACAGTCACTCACCTTGATCGCGATCGCAACGTTGCGGGAAGACCCGGATGTCACCGTGAAGGGGGGATTCGGTGTCGCGGTGAGACCCAGGCCTTCGGAGGGCTGCCCGATCTTCTCCACCGTGACGGGAGGGCCCGAGGTGGTGGCGATCCGTACGGAGAAACGCAGGGCGCCGCCCACCCGGGCGCCGCGCCCGGGGTCCGCGCCTTCGTACGACATGGAGACCGCCTGGGCGGGCCAGGGGCCGGGATCCGGGCGCGGCCGGGTGGCGTGGAGAGCCGCTGCCGCGGCGATGACGGCGGCGAGGAGGAGGGCCGGGAGCAGGATCCTGCGATGGCGCGCCGCGAACGCCGTCAGTGGCCGGGCCGGTCCCCGGCGCGGCGGCCGCGGTGAGGTGTCCGCGGCGTAGGTGTCCTCACCGGGCTCGACGGGGCCGACGCCGCTCACTGCCAGGGCCCGCCGGTCGGGACGCCGTCGCGGTAGAGCTCCGTGCACCGCTCATCCGACTGACGTCTCATCAACTCACCGGCGGCATCAGGTCCGTTGCGGCGCCTCTCGGCGCGGGCGGCATCCAGGACGTCGCGCAGGATCTCGTACTGGGCGTTGGACAGGCCCATCGACTGGTAGTCGCCGTAGCCGCTGTCGCCGGCGGCGAGGAGTTCCTGTCCCCACCGGGTGATCAGAGCCGTGCACAGTTCCTGGGGCGATGTGGTGCGCGGTGAAGGGGCCGGGCGCGGCCCGTCGGCCCCGCGGTCCGCGTCGCCGGAGCAGCCGGCCCCGGTCGCGAGGAGACCGGCGGTCAGGGCCGCGCAGACGGCGGTCCTGGCCGGGCGGTACGCCTTGTGCCTCATGAGGGAACGCTAGGCCGTCGCCGGTGGGGACACAACAGCACGGCAACAGGGGCGGGCGACACGGCTGTTGCACTCTGGTGCCGCTGAGCCGCAAGCGGTGGAATGTGCGTGCGCTTCCCGCGCGATCGTCACCCACTCCGGCCCGTGGAGGCACGCACGATGGCGAGACGCACCGGTACACGCACGACTCGTGGATCCCGCTTCCTGCGGGGATTACGGACAGGGGCCACGGCGGCTCTCGCCGTCTCCCTGCTGACGGCGCTGCCCGCCCCGGCGGCGCAGGCAGCGGGGACTCCCGCGCTGAGCATCGTCGGCGACGAGACCCAGCCGGTCTTCTCCCGGGCCGACGCGATTTATCAACAGGTCGACATCGAGACCGAGGTGGACAGCGACGGCGACGGCCGGCGCGACACCGTACGGATGCGGATCCTGCGGCCGAAGGAGACGGACGCGGGGCTGAAGGTGGCCACGATCGTCGAGGCGAGCCCCTACTGGGGCGGCGGCAACGACGTGCCGTTCCACAACGTCGATGTGGACGAGGACGGTCTGCCGGCGGGCAGGCGGCTCGTGTCGCAGGAGCGGGTCCCCGGGCTGGTGGGCCCGTACGCGCTCTCCGGCCCTTCCGTCCCCTGGTCCGGATACACCGACAACTACTTCCTGCCGCGCGGTTACGCCGTCGCGCAGCTCGACAGCCTCGGTACCGGCGGCTCCACCGGGTGCCCGACCTCCGGCGGCCGTAACGAGACCCTCGGGGCGAAGGCGGCCGTCGACTGGCTGGGCGGCCGTGCCAGGGGCTGGGACCTGGAGGGCAGGCCGATCGGCGCGGCCTGGTCGACCGGCAACACGGCGATGATGGGGATCTCGTACAACGGCACTCTCCCGACAGCCGTGGCGGCGACCGGAGTCGAGGGCCTCAAGGCGATCGTGCCGATCTCCGGGATCTCCTCCTGGTACGACTACTACCGCGCGGGCGGCGGGGTGGTCGCGCCCGGCGGCTTCCAGGGGGAGGACACCGACGTCCTTGCGAAGGCCGTCTACAGCCGTGCCGACCGGGAGGTCTGCAAGCCCGTACTGGACCGGCTGACCGCCGAACAGGACCGGGTGACCGGGGACTTCACCCGCTTCTGGAAGGAGCGGGACTATCTGCAGGACGTGCGGAAGATCCGGGCCGGTGTCTTCGTCGTGCACGGCGGCAACGACTGGAACGTGAAGACGCAGCACTTCGGCCAGTTGTGGGAGGCGCTGAAGCGGCACGACGTACCGCGCAAGCTGTGGCTGCACCAGGCGGGTCACAGCAATCCGATGCCGCTGCGCATGGAGGAGTGGCTGAAGCAGCTGCACCAGTGGTTCGACCACTGGCTGTACGGGCTGGACAACGGGGCCCTGGCCGCGCCGCGCGTCGATGTGGAGCAGGCCGACTTCACCTGGCGGCAGCAGTCGGAGTGGCCCGACCGCTCCACCCGTGACCTCACCCTGCGGCTGAACACCGCCGGCCTCTCGCCACTGCCCGGGCCGCCGGTGCGGCAGTCGATGACCGACGCGGGCCGTACGGTCCCCGCCGAGCAGCTGGTCGCGGCGCCCGGCACGGCCCGCCCGGACCGGCTCGCGTATACGACCGGACCCCTCCCGGCGGACCTGCGGGTCAACGGTGTCCCGGAGATGTCCGTGCGGGCCTCGCTCGCCGGTTCGTCACCGTATGTGACCGCGCTGCTGGTCGACTACGGCACCGACACCCGTGCGACGGCCGGGACCGTCGCGGACGCCTCGCAGCTCGTCTGCTACGGCGAGGGCATCCCCGGTGACACCGGCTGCACCTACCGGACCAGGCACCGCACCGAGACCGCCGACTTCAAGATCGTGTCCCGCGGCTGGCTCGACATCCGCAACCGGCACTCCATCGAGCGGCAGAGCAAGGTCGTCGAAGGACGGGAGTACGCCCTTGAGTGGGGGATGCAGCCGCAGGACTACGTCTTCAAGAAGGGACACCGGCTGGGTGTGGTGCTGATCTCCACCGACTACGACTACACGCTGCGGTACCCGGCCGGGACGGAGCTGTCCGTCCGGGCCGGAATCAGCAGCATCACCCTGCCGGTCAGCCGGTAGGACCGTCAGCCGGAAGTACCCCGGACGTGCTCGGCGTCCTTGGCGCCGACGTCACGCAGCAGGCAGGTCAGGCGGGCCGTGCAGACCCGCTTGTCCTGCTCGTCGGTGATCACGATCTCGTACGTGGCCGTCGAGCGGCCCCGGTGCACCGGGGTGGCCACTCCGGTGACCATGCCGGAGCGGACACCCCGGTGGTGCGTGCAGTTGAGATCCACGCCGACGGCGATCTTGGAGATCCCGCCGTGCAGCATCGAGCCGACCGAACCGAGCGTCTCGGCGAGGACGGCGGAGGCGCCGCCGTGCAGCAGCCCGTAGGGCTGGGTGTTGCCCTCGACGGGCATCGTGCCGACGACGCGGTCCGCCGAGGCCTCCACGATCTGCACGCCCATCCGGTTACCGAGATCCCCGGCGGAGAACAGCGCGGGCAGGTCGACGCCGAGCTTGGCGTACTCGTCGATGACCTCTTGCGGGAACTTCACCGTCGTCTGCTCGCCCATGGGGTCCGGCTCCGATCGTCGTACGTGTCTGGCTGTCCTGAGTGCGCCTGCACCTGAGCAGACGCTCCTGCACCTGAGCAAACGCTTAGGCGGACGGTGATTGTTCCAGACGCACGATGACGGACTTGCTGGCGGGGGTGTTGCTGGTGTCGGCGGTGGCGTCCAGCGGCACCAGCACATTGGTTTCCGGGTAGTACGCGGCGGCGCAGCCCCGCGCGGTCGGGTAGTGCACCACCCGGAATCCGGGCGCCCGGCGCTCCACACCGTCCTTCCACTCGCTGACCAGGTCCGTGTACGCACCGTCCGCGAGGCCCAGCTCCGCCGCGTCGTCCGGGTTCACCAGGACCACGCGGCGGCCGCCCCTGATGCCGCGGTAGCGGTCGTCCAGGCCGTAGATCGTGGTGTTGTACTGGTCGTGGGAGCGCAGGGTCTGCAGCAGCAGCCGGCCCTCGGGAACCTTCGGGTACTCCACTGGCGCCGCGGTGAAATTCGCCTTCCCGGTGGCGGTGGGGAAGCGGCGCTCGTCGCGCGGGGCGTGCGGCAGCGTGAAACCGCCCGGCCGCGCGATCCTCGTGTTGAAGTCCTGGAAGCCGGGGACCACACGGGAGATCCGGTCGCGGATCGTCGCGTAGTCCTTCTCGAACTCCTCCCAGGGGGTCCGCGAGTCCGCGCCGAGCACGGCCCGCGCCATGCGCGCCACGATCGCCGGCTCGGAGAGCAGATGCGGACTCGCGGGCGGCAGATTGCCGCGCGAGGCGTGCACCATGCCCATCGAGTCCTCGACGGTCACGAACTGCAGGGTGCCCTTCTTGCCGGGAGTGCTCTTCTGTACGTCCTTGTCGGTGCGGCCCAGCGTGGGCAGGATCAGCGCGCGCCTGCCCGTGACCGCATGCGAGCGGTTGAGCTTCGTCGACACATGCACGGTGAGGCGGGCACGGCGCATCGCCGCCTCGGTGACCTCGGTGTCCGGGGTGGCGCCGACGAAGTTGCCGCCCATCGCGAAGAACACCTTGGCCTCGCCGTCGCGCAGCGCCCGGATGGAACGGACGACGTCGAAGCCGTGGTGACGCGGCGGTGCGAAGCCGAACTCCTTCTCCAGCGCGTCGAGGAACGCGGGCGCGGGCCGCTCGAAGATGCCCATCGTGCGGTCGCCCTGCACATTCGAGTGCCCGCGCACCGGACAGACCCCGGAGCCGGGCCGGCCGATGTCGCCACGCAACAGCAGGAGGTTGACGACCTCCCTGATGGTCGCGACGGCGTGCTTGTGCTGGGTCAGGCCCATCGCCCAGCAGACGATCGTGCGCCGGGAGGCCAGGATCATCCGAAGCGCCTGCTCTATCTCCGCCCTGTCCAGTCCCGTCGCGGCGAGCGTCTCGTCCCAGTCGGCGGTCCGCGCGGCGGCGGCGAACTCCTCGAAGCCGTGCGTGTGTTCCCGTACGAACTCCTCGTCGACGGCTCCAGCGGTCTCGAGGACCATCCGGTTGAGGAGGCGGAAGAGCGCCTGGTCCCCGCCGATCCTGATCCGGAGGAAGAGATCGGTGAGGGAGACGCCCTTGAGCATGCCCTGCGGAGTCTGCGGGTTCTTGAACTTCTCCAGGCCCGCCTCGGGCAGCGGATTCACCGAAATGATCTTCGCGCCCGACTGCTTGGCCTTCTCCAGCGCGGACAGCATGCGCGGATGGTTCGTACCGGGATTCTGCCCCGCCACGATGATCAGATCCGCCTGGTGCAGATCCTCCAGGGAGACGCTGCCCTTGCCGATGCCGATGGTCTCGGTCAGCGCCGAGCCCGAGGACTCGTGGCACATGTTGGAACAGTCCGGCAGATTGTTCGTACCGAACTCGCGGGCGAAGAGCTGCAGCAGGAACGCCGCCTCGTTGCTGGTGCGGCCCGAGGTGTAGAAGAGCGCCTCGTCGGGGGAGGCGAGCGCCCGCAGCTCCTCGGCGATGATCGCGAAGGCCCGCTCCCAGGTCACCTCCTCGTACCGCTCGGCACCCTCCGCGAGATACATCGGCTGCGTGATGCGGCCCTGCTGACCCAGCCAGTACCCACTGCGCTGCGCGAGGTCGGAGACCGGGTGCGCGGCGAAGAAGGCGGGCGTGACCCGGCGCAGGGTCGCCTCCTCGGCGACCGCCTTGGCACCGTTCTCGCAGAACTCCGCCGCATGGCGTTTGTCGCCCTCGGGCCAGGCGCAGCCCGGGCAGTCGAATCCGTCCTTCTGATTCACCTTGAGGAGGGTCTGCGCGGTGCGGCGCATCCCCATCTGCTGCTGCGCGATCTTGAGGGTGTGCCCGATCGCGGGAAGGCCGGCTGCGGCGTGATGGGGCGCCTCGACCTGCGGGGCGTCCTGGACCGGGTCACCTGCGGGCGGCTTGCTGGCCATCCTGCTCCTCTTCGAGCGCGGGGCGGATTCGTACCCGCCAGATCCTGTCACGCGCCACCGGCAGAGGGGGAGCCCGCTCCGGGGCGGACGGGAATGTCAGTGGTCCGTGGCAGGATCGTGTCCGTGGCCGAGACAGCATCGAAGAAGACCCCAGACGAAACCCGACCGCGCCTGCTCCTCATGGACGGGCACTCCCTGGCGTACCGGGCGTTCTTCGCGCTGCCCGCGGAGAACTTCACGACCGCGAGCGGCCAGACGACCAACGCCATCTACGGCTTCGCGTCGATGCTGGCGAACACGCTGCGCGACGAAGCGCCCACGCATTTCGCCGTGGCCTTCGACGTGTCCCGCAAGACCTGGCGCTCGGCGGACTTCCCCGAGTACAAGGCGAACCGCTCCTCGACCCCCGACGAGTTCAAGGGCCAGGTCGAGCTGATCGGCGAACTGCTGGACACCATGAACGCGGTGCGGTTCGCGGTGGACGGCTTCGAGGCCGACGACATCATCGCCACCCTCGCCACCCAGGCCGAGGCCGCCGGCTTCGAGGTGCTGATCGTCACCGGGGACCGGGACTCCTTCCAGCTGGTCTCGGACCATGTGACCGTGCTCTACCCGACCAAGGGCGTTTCCGAGCTGACCCGCTTCACTCCGGAGAAGGTCGAGGAGAAGTACGGACTGACTCCGCAGCAGTACCCGGACTTCGCGGCCCTGCGCGGCGACCCGTCCGACAACCTGCCGGGCATCCCCGGCGTCGGTGAGAAGACCGCCACGAAGTGGATCAACCAGTTCGGTTCGTTCGCGGAGCTGGTGGAGCGCGCCGACGAGGTCAAGGGGAAGGTCGGACAGGCCCTCCGCGATCACCTGGAGGCCGTCAAGCTCAACCGCCACCTGACCGAGCTGGTGCGCGACGTCGAGCTGCCCAAGTCCGTCGCGGAGCTGGAGCGCGCGCCCTACGACAGGACCGCGCTGAAGGGGTTCCTGGAGGTCCTGGAGATCCGCAACCCGAGCCTGCGTGAGCGGCTGCTCGCGGTCGACCCGGGCGCGGAGGAGGACGAGGCCCCGGCTCCCGAGGCCGGTGTCGAGCTGGACGGCAGCGTGCTCGGCGCGGGCGAGCTGGCCCCCTGGCTGGAGCAGCACGGCGGGCAGCCGCTCGGTGTGGCGACCGTCGCCGCCTGGGCGCTCGGAGTCGGCAGCGTCAGTGAGATCGCGCTGGCGGCCGCCGACGGGAAGGCCGCCTGGTTCGACACCACCCAGCTCGACGAGGCCGACGAGCGGGCCTTCGCCGCCTGGATCGCCGACCCGGCCCGGCCGAAGGTCATGCACAGTGCCAAGGAAGCGCTGCGGGTCTTCCCCGAGCACGGCTGGGACATCGCGGGCGTCACGATGGACACCGCCCTCGCCGCGTATCTGGTCAAGCCCGGCCGCCGCTCCTTCGCACTGGACGCCCTGTCCGTCGAATACCTCCACCGCGAGCTGGCCCCGGCCGCCGCCGACGGGCAGCTCGCCTTCGGCACCGAGGAGGAGCAGGCCGAGGCCGACGCCCTGATGGCACAGGCCCGCGCGGTCCTCGACCTGGGCGAGGCGTTCGGCGAGAAGCTCGGGGAAGTCGGCGCGACCGGGCTGCTGCACGACGTCGAGCTGCCCACGTCCCTGCTGCTGGCCCGGATGGAGCGGCACGGCATCTCGGCCGACCGCGCCCATCTGGAGGCGATGGAGCAGCAGTTCGCCGGCGCCGTGCAGCAGGCGGTGAAGGAGGCGCACGCCTCCGTGGGCCACGAGTTCAACCTGGGCTCGCCCAAGCAGCTCCAGGAAGTCTTCTTCGGTGAGCTGAACCTCCCCAAGACGAAGAAGACCAAGACCGGTTACACGACGGACGCGGACGCGCTGGCCTGGCTGGCGTCCCAGACCGAGCACGAGCTGCCGGTGATCATGCTGCGCCACCGTGAGCAGGCCCGGCTGCGCTCCACCGTCGAGGGTCTGGTCAAGACGATCGCGGCGGACGGCCGGATCCACACGACCTTCAGCCAGACGGTCGCGGCGACGGGGCGTCTGTCGTCGACCGACCCGAACCTGCAGAACGTGCCGGTGCGTACGGACGAGGGCCGGGCGATCCGCCGCGGATTCGTGGTGGGCGAGGGCTTCGAGTCGCTGATGACCGCGGACTACAGCCAGATCGAGCTGCGTGTGATGGCCCATCTGTCGGAGGACGAGGGCCTGATCGAGGCGTTCACCTCCGGCGAGGACCTGCACACGACGGTGGCCTCCCAGGTGTTCGGTGTCGAGCGGTCGGCGGTCGACGCGGAGATGCGCCGCAAGATCAAGGCGATGTCGTACGGACTGGCGTACGGCCTCTCGGCGTTCGGCCTCTCCCAGCAGCTGAACATCGAGGCGGCCGAGGCACGGGCGCTGATGGACACGTACTTCGAGCGGTTCGGCGGGGTCCGTGACTATCTGCGGCGCGTCGTGGACGAGGCGCGGGCAACGGGCTACACGGCGACGATGCTCGGCCGCCGCCGCTACCTCCCGGACCTCAACAGCGACAACCGCCAGCGTCGTGAGGCGGCCGAGCGCATGGCGCTCAACGCGCCGATCCAGGGCACCGCCGCGGACATCGTCAAGGTCGCCATGCTCCGCGTCGACAACGCGCTGAGGGCAGCCGGGCTCACGTCGCGGATGCTGCTCCAGGTCCACGACGAAATCGTCCTGGAGCTCGCCCCGGGCGAGCGCGGCCGGGTCGAGGAGATCGTCCGCCATGAGATGTCGACGGCGGTGGAGCTGCGCGCGCCGCTGGATGTCTCGGTGGGCGTGGGCCCGGACTGGGAGTCCGCAGCGCACTGATCAGTGACGGGGGGCCGACGCCCCCGTCAGCCCCCTCCGGGACGGGGGCTCGGGCCTGTTGGTGCCGGGTGCCGGGTGCCGGGTGCCGGGTGCGGGGCGCGGGTTCCGGGGTGCCGGTCGGGGTTTCGGGATGCGGGAACGCCCCGTACTCCCGTCTCCCGTCGGTGCACGCCCCGGCTCTGCAGCTCTGCTCCGACCGGCTCTGCCCGGCTCCGGTCAGGCGACGCCCGCGCGGTCGGCTTCCGGCACCGTCGTCGTCGCGGCGCGGCGCGCCCGGAGCCGTACCGTCGCGCCGTACAGCACGACGCCCACCGCGAGCCCCGCGCCCGCGCCGAAGCATGCCGTGGGGATGATGTCGAGGGGTGTGTCGATCCGGCCCCAGTACAGATACCAGCGCACACAGCGGTGGACGGTCCCGGCCAGTACGCACACGGCGAGCAGCGCGCCGGCCGCTCGCCGGCCGCGTCGGTCGAGCGGCGGCACGGACGCGGGCGGGGCAGTCGTCGCCGGCAGCCGGCGCAGCGCCGAGACCGTGAACCAGACGAGGGCGATCAGGGCCACCGCCGAACTTCCGTACTGTGTGTACGTATAGAGGGGGAAACCGGCGACGGCCTCGCCGAGCACCGGCAGCGCCCGCGTACCCCAGCGGTCGAAGTGGGTGAACGCGTCCCACACGATGTGCGTCGTCGCGCCGAGCGCCGCCGACACGTAGAACCAGAGCGCCGCGGCCAGCGGTGGCCGCTCCCGCCACGGACGACCCCGCAGGAAGGTGTACACCCGTCCCTGCCATCCGCGCGGCAGCAGCGCCAGCAGCGGGTCACGCACCATCAGCCACAGGCCGACGAGCGCCGCCGTGATGGCGACATCGGCCGTCAGCACACCCAGTGGCCCATGCGTCACATCCCCGAACTCCATCGCTCCCGGAAGAACACTCGCCGCAAAGTATGTCATATCGGGTGCGAAGGAACCGGCTACGAGCGCCGAGGCGAACAGTGGGCCGCGCGCCGTCCCGTTCCTCCGTATGCCCGGCAGGACCGCCGCGGCATGGCTGAGTGTGAACGGCATGGAGTCCCCCTGTGCGACCGTCTTCGACCAATGGCGCCCAGTATGCGTGATGCTGACCGCCCGCCATGCGAACGCGACGCTCCGCAGGCCGTGAATGGCCGGGACGTGAACATCAGGCAAGAGCGGCCGGGGGAGCGGTGTTCCGGCGTGGGGAGTTGCCGTAGTGTCACCCGAGGCAATGCGCGGGGAGCGCGAACGGCCGTCGATGGGGAGGGAACAGACGTATGGCAGCGCAATTCGGCCGCCGACTGCGCAAGGGGGCCACCACCACTGCGGTGGCAGCGGTCGCGGTGGCAGCGCTCTCCGCATCCCAGGCGCCGGGCGTGACGCCCGCCTCCACCGGCGGTGACGGCCAGGAGTCCGGTTCGACCGGGTCGTCCGGGACCTCGGCGACCGGCAACTCCCCGTACTACACGGACCTGCCTCCGCTCAACACCCCGAACAAGCCGGGTGCTTCGGCCGACCTGCCGGCGACAGGTCCTGCGGAAGCGGGCATTCCGGCCACCGTGCTCGCCGCCTACAAGCAGGCCGAGCAGACCCTCGCGAGCTCCGACCCCGCCTGCCGTCTCCCCTGGCAGCTGCTCGCCGCGATCGGCAAGGTCGAATCCGGCCAGGCCCGCGGGGGCCGCGTCGACGCCAACGGCACCACATTCAGCCCGATCCTGGGCCCGGTCCTCAACGGCGCCGGTTTCGCCAACATCTCGGACACCGACGGCGGCGCCTACGACGGCGACCGCACCCACGACCGGGCCGTCGGCCCCATGCAGTTCATCCCGTCCACCTGGGCCACCTGGGGCCAGGACGCCAACAGCGACGGCCGCAAGGACCCGAACAACATCTACGACGCAGCCCTCGCCGCCGGAAAGTATCTGTGCGCCGGTGGCCGCGACCTGTCCGTCCAGGCCGATCTGGACAAGGCGATCCTGAGCTACAACCACTCGCGGGAGTACCTGCGGACGGTCATGTCGTGGTTCGACTACTACAAGCGCGGCACCCACCAAGTGCCGGACGGTACGGGCGTACTGCCGGCCGACCACAGCGACGACAGCACCGGAGCGAGCCCCACGCCCACCGCTCCCGTCACGCCCGGTGTCACCCCCGGCCCCAGCCCGAGCCCTTCGAAGCCCGGCGGCACCACCGGCCCGAGCCCGAGCCCTTCGAAGCCCGGCGGCACCCCCAAGCCGACCCCGCCCCCGACCACGAAGCCCACCCCCTCGCCCACGGAGATGGTGTACCGGATCGAGGACGCGGACACCGGACAGCTCGCCGCCACCGCCGGCGGCGCCTTCGCGGAGCGGATCAAGGTCCGTGCCAAGAACCGCGCGGGCCAGTCCGTCGTCAGCGCGGATCTCGTCTTCGAGGTAGTCGGCGACACCGATGCCAGGTTCTCCGGCGCCAGGGCCGCCGTGGTCGTCCGTACCGGCCCGGACGGAGTCGCCGTCGCCCCCGCGCTGGGAGCGGGCGAGAAGACCGGGAGCTTCACCGTCCGCGCCACCGTCGCCGGACGTGCGCTGCCCGGCCTCGACTACACCGCGACCGTCGGCCCCCGCCAGGCGGACGAGCTGGTGCGCACCGGCGACAAGGAGCTGACGGCCGCGCCCGGCGCCGAGTTCGCCGACCCGGTCGAGGTCAAGGCCACCCTCAAGGGTGCCGCCGCCGCGGGCGTGGCGGTCACCGCCACGATGATCACCGCCGCCGACGACCCGGCGGGCAGCGGCGTCGAGAACACCAAGGGCCCCTACTTCAAGGACGCGGAGGGCAAGCCGGTCCGCACCCTGACCGACCTGAAGACCGACGCCAACGGCGCGCTCGTCCTCCCGAAGATCTTCGCCGACGACCAGACCGGCACGTTCCTGCTGCGCCTCACCGCACCGGGCGGCGCGACGCTCACGGTCGAACTGAAGGTGGCTGCCCCGGCCTAGGCCCGGACAAGGCCCGGCCTGGGCCCGGACAAGGCCCGGCCTGGGCCCGGACAAGGCCCGGCCTGGGCCCGGACAAGGCCCGGCCTGGGCCCGGACAAGGCCCGGGCTCTGGTTCCTTGCCCAGGCCGGGACAAGGGCCAGAACCAGAACCTGGTCCCTTCTCGTACGCACACCGCCCCTTCGCCGCAGCACGGCGAAGGGGCGGTGTCGTTTGCGGTGCAACGTGTTCTCATCTCACGGCCGCGTTGCTACGGTGCCCCAGCCCTGCCGTCCTGACGCTGTATCAGATCCGTGCACCCGGGAGGCCGACCATGCGCGCCCTCGTCGCCGCCGCCATCGGGCTGGCCTCTGCGCTCCTCATCGTCCTGCTCATCGCGGTCCTCGAGGTACCGCCCGGGGAGACCTCACCCAAGCCCCTGTACACCACCGTCCCCGGCCCCAAGCAGTAGCGGGAGGACCAGCCGCCATGCGCCGCAAAGCCAGCCTCGTGCTCCTGGCCTTCGCCGTCTTCTTCGCCGCCCTCGCGCCCGTTCTGCGCTGGTACGCCTTTCCACGGCTCGCGAAGATACCGCCCAGCCAGTACCAGGAGGCGGTGCTCGAGGCGAAGCCCGCGACCCTGCTGCAGTACGACACGATGCAGGCGAAGCAGGTCGAGAAGGTCACCATCGTCCAGACCCTCAAGGGCAACGTCGAGGAGTCCGAGAGGATCGAACGGGACGCCGGCCGTGACGTCGTCGTCTGGGACGCGCTGTCGTACCTCCAGGGCCCCGACGGCAAGATGATCTCCCAGATCCCCGAGCGCTACATCTTCGACGCCCACACCCAGGCGCCCGTGCACGCCACCGGCGAATCGGTCGACGGGGACGCGGTGCGGCGCGAGGGCATCGAGTTCAAGTGGCCCTTCCTGACGGAGAAGCGGGACTACGAGTACTTCGACGCCCAGCCCCGGACCTCGGCGCCCATCCACTACAAGGGGACGAGAACCTTCCGGGGCCTGGAGGTCTACTACTTCGAGCAGACGATTCCGTGGACCAAGGTGCCGTACCCGAAGACGATGCCGATGCCGGGCATCGACCCGAGCACCCTGGAGAAGAAGACCGGCACCACCCGCTGGTACACGACCAAGCGGATGTTCTGGGTCGAGCCGGTCACCGGCGCGCCCGTCAATGGCGAGGAGATCCACACCGAGGAGCTGCGCGGCGGCTCGCTGCTCGGCGGCCGGGAGAAGGTCACCGTGTTCTCCGGGCACGTGAAGATGCGCGAGGACTACGTCGACTACACCGTCGACCTGGTGTCCTCGAACCGCACGACGGTGCTTCTGCTGGTCTCGTACCTGCCGTGGGGATTCCTGACCCTCGGCGTGGTCCTGCTGGCGCTCTCCTTGTACCTGGAAGCACGGTCGCGCCGGCCGGAGGGGCCTGCTGTGGAGCGGCGACAGCCGGAGCCGGTCAACGCCTGACCCCGCGGCCGACGCCACGCGTCGGCTCGGCTTTCGACGGGTCCTCGGGCCAGGCATGCTTCGGGTAGCGCCCGCGCAACTCGGCCCGCACGGCACGGTATCCGTCGCGCCAGAACGAGGCCAGATCGGCGGTGACGGCCGCCGGGCGCCCGGCGGGGGAGAGGAGATGGACGAGTACGGGTACTCCGGCGAGACGTGGAGTCTCCTGAAGGCCGAACAGCTCCTGGAGCTTCACGGCCAGCACGGGCTGCTCACCGCCGTAGTCGACCCGGATGCGAGATCCGCTCGGCACCTCGATCCGTTCCGGGGCGAGCTCGTCCAGGCGCACCGCTTCGCCGGTCGCCCAGGGGAGCAGCCGCTGCAGGGCCTGTCCGGCGTCGATGCGGGCCAGGCCTGCCCGGCGGCTCGCCCGGGACAGCTCCGGCTCCAGCCATTCGTCCGTGCGGTCCAGCAGGGCGGCGTCCGACACATCGGGCCAGGGCGCGCCCAGTACCCGGTGAAGAAACGCGAGCCGCTGCCGCAGGGCCCCGGCGTCCCGGGACCACATGAGCAGCCCGAGCCCCTCGCGCCCAAGACCCTCCAGCAGCGCCGCCCGTACGAGCCCGGGGTCCGGCTCCTTCAACGGCCGTACGGACAGCTCCACCGCACCCAGCCGCTCCACGCGCCGGGCGACGACGTCGCCGTCCTCCCAGTGCACCTCCTCGCCCTCGGCGAGCAGATGGGACGCGGCGGTACGCGCGGTGCCCTCGTCCACGACGGCGGCGAGCCGCACTCGTGCGGACGCGGCCTGCGCGGCCCGGTCCGCCACGGCCACCGCCAGCCACGGCGCACTCCGCAGCCGCGACCCCTCGCCGAGTTCCGCACCGGTCCCGGACGCCATCAGGTACGCCGCTTCGCCGCGCGCCCGCGCGACCCGCTCGGGAAAGGCGAGCGCGGTGACGAACCCTGCGACGGTGTCGTCGGCGAGGTGGCTCTCCCCCGGCAAGGCCGGATGTGCGGCCCTCCCGGCGATCGGGGGTGCCCCCGCGCCGGACGCGCCGGTGGCCGGGCGCGAAACGCGGGGTCCTGCCGGCGGGGCGAGGGGGAGGGCGGGGGAAGGCTCCCCGGCCGTACCCGCGAGCCGCCGCACCTCCGCGCGCCAGCGCGCGGCGTACGCGTCGCCGCCGCGGCGGGCCGTGCGCCAGGCCGCGGCGAGGTCGTCGCCGTACTCCCGTGGCGGCTCCTCGCTCAGCAGCGCCACCACTTCGGCGGCGCGGCGGGCACCCACCTCGGGCGTGCCGTCCAGCAGGGCCCTGGCGAGGCGGGGGTGGAGACCGAGGCGGGACATGCGCACGCCGCGGTCCGTGGCCATGCCCGACGGCCCGACGGCACCGATCGCGGAGAGGACCGAGCGGGCCGCGGCCATCGCGCCGGCCGGCGGCGGGTCCAGCAGGGCGAGACCGGAGGCGTCCGGGTCGCCCCAGCAGGCCGCCTGCAGGGCGAACGCGGTCAGGTCCGCGACCTGGATCTCCGGCGCGGGGAAGCGGGGCAGCCGCACGTCCTCCGCCTCGGACCAGCAGCGGTACACCGCGCCCGGCGCCTCGCGGCCCGCCCGGCCCGCGCGCTGGCGGGCCGCGGCCTGCGAGGCCCGTACCGTCGTCAGCGAGCCGATGCCCCGCGCATGGTCGGTACGCGGCTCCCGGGCAAGGCCCGAGTCCACCACGACCCGCACCCCCGGCACGGTCAGCGACGACTCGGCCACCGACGTCGCCAGCACGACCCGGCGGCCGGCGGCGGAGCCGGCCAGCACCGCGTCCTGCACCGCCGCGGGCGCCCGCCCGTGCACCTGCAGCACCTCGGCGTCCACGTCCGACAGCAGTGCGGCGACCCGTGCGATCTCCCCGACACCCGGCAGAAAACACAGCACATCGCCCGAGCGCTCGGTCAGCGCCCGCCGGACCACCGACGCCACGTGCGCCAGCAGTGCCGGATCCACCCTCATCCCGTGCGGCGGCCGCACCGGCCTGGCCGGGGGAGCCCACACCACTTCCACGGGATGCGCGACCCCCTCGGCCGCCACGACCGGTGCGTCGCCGAGCAGCCGTGCCCACCCCTGGGCGTCCGTGGTCGCCGAGGCCGCCACGAGCCGAAGCTCCGGCCGCAGCGCCGCCCGTACGTCCAGCAGGAACGCCGCCACCGTGTCCGCGTCCAGATGCCGCTCGTGGCACTCGTCGATGATCACCGCATCGACGCCGGCCAGCTCCTGGTCCCGCTGCAGCCGCTGAAGCAGCACACCCGTGGTGACGACCTCCACCCGCGTGTCCCGCCCGACGACCCGCTCGCCGCGAACGGTGAACCCGACCCGCCCGCCGGCCTTCTCACCCAGCAGCCACGCCATCCGCTTCGCCGCCGCCCGTGCCGCGATCCGCCGCGGCTCCGCGACCACGACCCGGCCGCCGGCCCCGCTCGATGCGCCGCGCGCCGCCCCTCCTGACAGCCCGGCCAGCGCGAGCGGTACGAGGGTCGTCTTGCCCGTCCCGGGCGGCGCGCACAGCACGGCGGTCCCGTGCGTGTCGAGTGCCCGCTCCAGAGCGGGCAGGGCCGTACGTACAGGCAGCTGAGCCAGGGCGTCTTCGCGAATCACGCACTCAGTCTCGTACGCAGACGAAGATCGCCGTCCCCGGGATCAGATTCCCCCGCAGCGGCGACCAGCCGCCCCACTCCTGGCTGTTCCAGGCCGGCCACTCCGGCTCGACCAGGTCCAGCAGCCGGAAGCCCCCGGCCACCACGTCCCGCACCCGGTCGCCGATCGTCCTGTGGTGCTCCACATATACGGCACGGCCCTGCTCGTCCTGCTCGACGTAGGGCGTGCGGTCGAAGTAGGAGGCGGCCACACTCAGCCCCTCGGGGCCCGGCTCGTCGGGGAACGCCCAGCGGATCGGATGCGTGACCGAGAAGACCCACCGTCCGCCCGGCCGCAGGACACGCCGCACCTCACGGAACACCTTCACCGGGTCGGAGACGAAGGGCACCGCCCCGTACGCCGAGCAGGCCAGGTCGAAGGAGGCGTCGGCGAAGGGCAGCGCCCCCGCGTCCGCCTCCACGAGCGACACGCCGTCGGCGCCGATCCTCAGTGCGTGCTGGAGCTGGCGGTGCGAGAGGTCCAGGGCCACCGGCCGCGCGCCCTGTGCCGCCAGCCAGCGCGAGCACTGCGCCGCGCCCGCGCCGATCTCCAGGACGGCCAGTCCCCTCAGGGACTCCGCGGGGCCCAGCAGCGCCGCGTCCGCCTCGTCCAGCCCCTCCGGACCCCAGACGAACCGGTCGTCGCCCAGGAACGTCCCGTGCTCACTCTGGTACTCGTCCGCGTTCCGGTCCCACCAGCCACGACTCGCCCGGCTGCTCTCCGCGTCACCGGCGTCACGCCGGGTCGCTTCCGGTTCGTACTCTTGGATCATCTCGCCCGTCGTTGTACGTTGCTGAGACCTCGCCGGGAAGCGCCGCGGACGTGTCGCGGATGAGCGAGGCGTGGCCATCGTGGCCTCGGCAAACCTTAGTTGTGCCGGGTATGCGGCGATCCGCCCCGGGTGGGGGCCTTCGCGCATTGACCGTGCCCTGCCGCGCCCTTATGCTAAAGGTTGCGCTGCGGGCTTGCGCGCCTCAGACGTAGCAGGCCGCGCTCGCATCTGTTGTATGTCCCCTCGGTTTTCGAGGCGCCTTTCCTCTCGGGTTGGCGCTTCCTTGGCTGTCCGGCTTCTTCAGCTGCGATACGGGCTCTCGGCGTAGCAGTACCTACGACTTCAATGTCCGTACCGGAGCCCTTTCCCACATGACGAGCAGCACCGAGACCACCGCCACCACCCCGCAGGTTGCGGTCAACGACATCGGTAACGAGGAAGCCTTCCTCGCCGCGATCGACGAGACGATCAAGTACTTCAACGACGGCGACATCGTCGACGGCGTCATCGTGAAGGTCGACCGGGACGAGGTCCTGCTCGACATCGGTTACAAGACCGAAGGTGTCATCCCGAGCCGCGAGCTCTCGATCAAGCACGACGTCGACCCGAACGAGGTCGTGGCCGTCGGCGACGAGATCGAGGCCCTGGTCCTCCAGAAGGAGGACAAGGAAGGCCGCCTGATCCTCTCGAAGAAGCGCGCGCAGTACGAGCGTGCCTGGGGCACCATCGAGAAGATCAAGGAAGAGGACGGCATCGTCACCGGTACCGTCATCGAGGTCGTCAAGGGTGGTCTCATCCTCGACATCGGCCTCCGCGGCTTCCTCCCCGCCTCCCTCGTGGAGATGCGTCGCGTCCGCGACCTCCAGCCGTACGTCGGCAAGGAGCTCGAGGCGAAGATCATCGAGCTGGACAAGAACCGCAACAACGTGGTCCTGTCCCGCCGTGCCTGGCTGGAGCAGACCCAGTCCGAGGTCCGCCAGACGTTCCTCACCACCCTGCAGAAGGGTCAGGTCCGTTCCGGCGTCGTCTCCTCGATCGTCAACTTCGGTGCCTTCGTGGACCTGGGTGGCGTCGACGGTCTCGTCCACGTCTCCGAGCTGTCCTGGAAGCACATCGACCACCCGTCCGAGGTTGTCGAGGTCGGCCAGGAAGTCACCGTCGAGGTTCTCGACGTCGACATGGACCGCGAGCGTGTCTCCCTGTCGCTGAAGGCGACGCAGGAAGACCCGTGGCAGCAGTTCGCCCGCACCCACCAGATCGGCCAGGTCGTCCCGGGCAAGGTCACGAAGCTGGTTCCGTTCGGTGCGTTCGTCCGCGTGGACGAGGGCATCGAGGGTCTGGTCCACATCTCCGAGCTGGCCGAGCGCCACGTGGAGATCCCGGAGCAGGTCGTCCAGGTCAACGACGAGATCTTCGTCAAGGTCATCGACATCGACCTCGAGCGTCGCCGGATCTCGCTGTCCCTGAAGCAGGCCAACGAGTCCTTCGGTGCCGACCCGGCGTCGGTCGAGTTCGACCCGACCCTGTACGGCATGGCCGCGTCCTACGACGACCAGGGCAACTACATCTACCCCGAGGGCTTCGACCCGGAGACCAACGACTGGCTCGAGGGCTTCGAGAAGCAGCGCGAGGAGTGGGAGCGCCAGTACGCCGAGGCGCAGCAGCGCTTCGAGCAGCACCAGGCGCAGGTCATCAAGAGCCGCGAGGCCGACGAGGCCGCCGCTGCCGAGGGTGGCCAGGCCGCTCCGGCCGCTGCCGGTGCCACCGGTGGTTCGTACTCCTCGGAGTCGGACGACACCTCCGGCGCCCTGGCCTCCGACGAGGCCCTGGCTGCCCTGCGCGAGAAGCTGGCGGGCGGCCAGAGCTGACGCTCTGACGCCGAGAGTTTCCAGCGCTTGCCGCACGGCTGACAGCAGCTGAATGAGGCCCGTTCCCCTTCGGGGAGCGGGCCTCACTCGTGCTCATGACCCGTGCTCAAGGAGTCCTGTTCCTCAAGGAGTCCTGTTCCTCAAGGACTCCCTGTTCGAGGACTCCTGTTCAAGGACCCGTACCCAAGGACTCGCGCCCAGCCGGTTCGTCCGGGCCGACGACGACGGATCTGATGCGCGCCCCGGGAATGACCGCACCCGCCGTGATGTTGGCAGATGTGACATGGAGGAGGGGCGGTAATCGTGCTTGATCCGCAGGGTTTGTACGAGTGGGATCAGAAGGGCCTGGCAGTCGTCGACGTGGCCCTCGCGCAGGAGTCGGCCGGGCTGGTCATGCTGTACCACTTCGACGGATACATCGACGCGGGTGAGACCGGCGAACAGATCGTCGAATCGCTGCTGGAATCGCTTCCGCACCAAGTCGTCGCCCGCTTCGACCACGACAGGCTCGTGGACTACCGGGCGCGCCGCCCGCTGCTGACCTTCCGGCGCGACCGCTGGACGGACTACGAGACCCCGGCCCTGGAGGTCCGGCTGGTCCAGGACGCCACCGGCGCACCTTTCCTGCTGCTCTCCGGACCCGAACCCGATGTCGAGTGGGAGCGGTTCGCCGTCGCCGTCCGGCAGATCGTCGAGCGTCTGGGCGTACGCCTCTCGGTGAACTTCCACGGGATCCCCATGGGGGTGCCGCACACCCGCCCGGTCGGCATCACGCCGCACGGCAACCGCACGGAGCTCATGCCGGGCCACCGCAGCCCCTTCGACGAAGCCCAGGTGCCGGGCAGCGCCGAGTCGCTCGTCGAGTACCGGCTGATGCAGTCCGGGCACGACGTCCTCGGTGTCGCCGCGCACGTACCTCACTACGTCGCCCGCTCCTCCTACCCCGATGCCGCGCTCACCGCCCTCGAGGCGATCACCGCCGCCACCGGACTGGTCCTGCCCGGTGTCGCACACGCCCTGCGCACGCAGGCACAGCGCACCCAGACCGAGATCGACCGGCAGATCGGCGAGGGTGACGAAGAGCTGGTGGCCCTGGTGCAGGGGCTTGAGCACCAGTACGACGCCATCGCCGGCGTCGAGACGCGCGGCAGCCTGGTCGCGGAGCCGGTGGACCTCCCTTCCGCGGACGAGATCGGCCGCGAGTTCGAGCGGTTCCTGGCCGAGCGGGAGGGCGACTCCTAGGCCCGGCAGCGCCACCCCTAAGCTTCCGCTCATGCTGAAGGTGGGCCTGACCGGCGGGATCGGCGCCGGCAAGAGTGAAGTGTCCCGGCTCCTCGTCTCGTACGGAGCCGTGCTGATCGACGCCGACAAGATCGCTCGCGAGGTGGTCGAGCCCGGGACGCCCGGGCTCGCGGCCGTCGTGGAGGCGTTCGGGCCGGAGATCCTCACCGCCGACGGGACCCTGGACCGTCCGAAGCTCGGCTCGATCGTGTTCGCGGACACCGAGCGGCTGGCGCAGCTCAACGCGATCGTGCACCCGCTCGTCGGGGCGCGGTCGGCGGAGCTGGAGGCCGCGGCGGGGCCGGATTCGGTGGTGATCCACGACGTACCGCTGCTCACCGAGAACGCTCTGGCACCGCTCTACGACCTGGTCGTCGTCGTGGACGCGGCGCCGGAGACCCAGCTGGACCGGCTCGTACGACTCCGTGGAATGACCGAGTCCGAGGCGCGGGCGCGGATGGCCTCGCAGGCCACGCGTGAGCAGCGGCGCGCCATCGCCGACCTCGTCATCGACAACGACGGGCCGCTCGAAGCGCTGGAACCTCAGGTGCGGAAGGTCTGGGGGGACCTGACCGAGCGCGCGCGTCGCGGCTGAAGCTGCGCCCCGGATCCATCCGCGGCTCCACGGTCGGGATCTCGTACGACGGCGGCGACCCGCGCGAGGTCGTCCTGCCCGGCCATGGGCGCACCCGCATCGACCGGGGTTTCGTGATCACCGGACCACTGCCGTGATCATCGGAATACCGATGTCGCGCGGCATGTTGATTCCGCGAAGCGTTGGGAAGGATGCGAGCGTGCCCGAGACGAACCCGGAGACTCACGTCATCGACTTCCGCGCGGCCGAGCAGCTGCTTGCGGCGCGGGACCCGCGCGGTGCGGTGAAGCTGCTCGACTCGGTGATCGCGGCCCATCCCGAGAGCTTCGCGGCCCGCCTCCTGAGAGCCCGTGCCTACTTCGCGGCGGCCATGCTCCGCTCCGCCGAGCGTGAGTTCCGCCTGATCGTGGAGCGCGAACCGGACAACGCCTACGCCCACTTCGCGCTCGCCCGCACCCTCGAACGCACCAGCCGGCCGGACGAGGCCCTGCGACACTTCCGGCTGGCGGCGGCGCTCGACCCCAAGCCCGAGTACGTGGCAGCGGCGCGCTTCGAGGCCTGACCCGCCGCGGCGCGGCGCCTTTCGGCGGCGCGTTCCAGGTGGGTGCTAGTGCCCCTCCCGGCAAGCTTTGCCCTGTCGCGCAGTCCGGCACGCACCCTCGCTGCGTTGGCCAAAAGCCCTGGTAGCTCCGCTACAAGGACTTCCGGCCGCCTTGCGATGGCACGCACCGGACGACGCTCCTCGACGGGCAAACATTGCCGGTCGCGGCACTAGCGGCGTGCTCGTGGACCGCCGTGGTCCGGTTCGTACGGAGGGATGTCCGGGCCGGGCTGGTAGTGCGGCCCCTGGTGGAGACGGTGCACCACCCACAGCAAATCGGCCATGATGATCACGCAGAGCACCGCGGAGGTGATCGCCCAGCCGGGATGCTCCGTGACCGCGAAGGTGCCCAGGCCCACAACGGCCCAGATCAGGCCCCATACACTCAGCCAGAACCGCATCCGCAGGGGACTGCGTGCGGTCGTGGGTTCACTCCCAGTGCGCATGGCAATCGCCTCTTCCACTCCAGGATGTACCCGGAGGGCCCGTTCGCGCGCGAAAGTCCTGACGATGATGCGAACAGCGATGAGTTCGGAGGGCGTTCCCGGTCTGACTCTGTGAAAGCGAAGCCGAGCGCTTGCACGGGACGCGTGCACGGAACGCGTGCGCGTAGTGCCTGCGCGCGGTGCGTGCACGGATCGTCTGCACGCGACGCCCACACAGAACGCTCATCCGAGGGAGATCTCCATGTCCGCCGCCACCTCCGCGCCCGCCTCCGCCGGGACCGCCGGGATCAGCCGCCGCGCGCACCTCACCGTCCGCACGCTGCAGATCGTTCTCGCCCTGTTCCTCGCGATCCCCAGCGCCGTGCCGAAGCTGATCGCCCACTCCTCCGCCACGGAGGCCTTCGACAAGATCGGCTTCGGCGACTGGTTCATGTACACCACCGGGGCCCTGGAGCTGGCCGGTGCGGTGGCGCTGGTGATCCCGATCCTCTCCGGGATCTCCGCGCTGGCCCTGATCGGGCTGATGATCGGCGCGTTCGTGACCCAGCTGACCGTTTTCGACGGGCAGTACGCGATCACTCCGGTGCTGGTGGCGGTGCCGCTCGTCGTCATCGCCTGGGTCAGGCGGCAGCACAACGCCGAGCTCGTCGCGCTCGTCCGGCGACGGGCGTAGCCCGGCCGTCCCCCTCCCCGTCCCTGCTTCCCGTCCCCTCCCGCTGTCCCTGGCTCAGTGGACGAAGCCGTAGCTGCGCCAGGGCGGCGTACCGGGAACGATGTTGTCGAACAGCGTCGTCGGGATGTACGCCGAGTCGCCGCCCTTGCAGTCCGGCGCCGGGTAAGCGACGAGGTCGACCTGGGTGGCGTTCTCGATCCGGAAGGCACCGCCCGCCGAGAGTTCGTGGCACGCCTCGAGCTCGGGGTTCGACACCGTGACGACGTCGCCCCCCTCGGTCTGGTAGTTGACGGTGCCCAACGCGGTCCGGCCAAGGCCGGAACAGCCCGCGACGGCGAGGGTCAGGAGCACTGCCCCGGCGGCGATGCCGGGACGCCGGTGATCGGACATGGCTGGTCCTCGTCTGTGGTGCCGGACTCGTGCTCGCCACCCTGCCGGACAACCGGCACGGCGGCACCCCAGGTGCAGCCGCACAGGGGATCCGGACGCTCGACCGGGGGTCACGACAGGAATACCGTTGAAGCGGGGGCCGAGCGGACGGCAGGGGGTGCCGTGATGGTCGAAGAGCTGGTGACGGCGGGTGTGGCGGCAGGAACCGCCCTTCTGGTGTACGGACTGGCCGCGGCCAGGGTCGTCAAGCAGTACGAACGGGGCGTGGTGCTCCGCCTCGGGCGGCTCAGCAGCCGTGTGCGCGGACCGGGATTCACCATGATCGTTCCGTTTGTGGACCGGCTGCACAAGGTGAACATGCAGATCGTGACCATGCCCGTGCCCGCCCAGGAGGGCATTACACGCGACAACGTCACGGTCCGGGTGGATGCCGTCGTGTACTTCAAGGTGGTGGACGCGGCCGACGCGATCATCAGCGTCGAGGACTACCGCTTCGCCGTCTCCCAGATGGCGCAGACCTCGCTGCGTTCCATCATCGGCAAGAGCGAGCTGGACGATCTGCTGTCCAACCGGGAGAAGCTCAACCAGGGTCTGGAACTGATGCTCGACAGCCCGGCCCTCGGGTGGGGAGTGAGCGTCGACCGGGTGGAGATCAAGGACGTGTCGCTGCCGGAGACGATGAAGCGCTCGATGGCACGGCAGGCGGAGGCGGACCGGGAGCGCCGAGCGCGGGTCATCAACGCCGACGCGGAACTCCAGGCATCGAAGAAGCTGGCCGAGGCGGCGCACCAGATGGCCGACGCGCCCGCGGCGCTGCAGCTGCGGCTGCTCCAGACGGTGATGGCCGTGGCCGCCGAGAAGAACTCCACGCTGGTGCTGCCCATTCCGGTGGAGCTGTTGCGGTTCCTGGATCGCGGCTCGCAGGTCGCCCCGGAGGCCGCTGCGCAGACCGCGCCACAGGCCGCTCCGCAGGCCGAATCGTCGAACGAGCCGGACACGTCGAACGAGCCCGCCACGGCGAAGGAACTGGACGAGCAGCAGCCTGCGGCTCTGGAAGGGCTGGCGGCGCTGGCGAGCCTGGATCTGCCGGTGTCGGACCTGCCGGAGACGTCGGAGGAGGCATCGGACACGTCGCTGGAGCGTGAGGTGGACTCTCAGGACGCCGTCCAGGACGCCGTCGACAGGCCCAGGTGATCGTCGCGGCGCAGGTCGGAGGCCGGTGAGGGGCATTGTCAGACCCCGCCCGTATGGTCGTGGTTCCAAGGACTCGACCAGTGAGTGGGAGGGGAGGTGCCCCGCACGTGTTGCACACCTGTGCCGCGGTGTTCGTGCCGGCCGTGCTGCCGCGGGAAGGGCGGGTCGCCTTCTGGAGCCCGGACGGAGGCGCGCTTCCGGCCGATTCCGCTGCGCTCGGCGAGGCCGGTGGGTACGGGGGTGCCGGCAGGTACGGGGGTGCCGGCGACTCCGCCGGGCACGGGGGTGTCGGCGAGTCCGGCGAGTTCGGCGAGCTGACGGTCGTACGGCCGCACGGAAAGGGCGTCCGCAGCCGCACCGTCCCCGCCGTGCTGCTCCGCGTCGCCGACGCCGTACCGGTGCTTGTCCGCGCCCGGCACGACGCGGCGGCCCACCCCGCCGCGGCATGCTGGGGCGCCGCCGCCCTGCACGCCCTGCAGCTGGCCGCGCGTGGCCGGCTGCTGCCCGGTCTGACCCCCGACGACCACGACGCCTGGCGGGCGGGCCCGCTGGACGCGGAGGACATCGCCCAGCTCAGGGCGATCGCCGCCGCCATGCCTGCCGAGGCACATGCCACCCCGCTGCCGGGCCTGCGCCCCCTTCAGCTGCCCGACCCCGAAGCCCTGATCAGGTCGTTCCTGGACGCGGTCGCGGACACCCTGCCCCGTACCCCGGCCGCCGAGCACGCGGCCGGCCGGCCGTTCGCCGCCATGGCGCCGCAGCATCTGCCGGACGCCCGTGACTGGGCGGCGGAGGTCGCGGCCGGGATGGACGCGGGCGTACGGATCTCGCTCCGCCTCGACCTGTCGGCCTACGAGCTGTTCGACCTGGCCGAGGAAGGCGGTGACGAGAGGCAGGCGGGCGCCGCTCTCCTCCAGGTGCACAGCCTCGCCGATCCGACGCTCGTCCTCGACGCCGCCCGTCTCTGGGCGGGCGACGGCGACGAGCACTTCGGGCCGCGCGCCCGTATCGACGCCGTGCTCGCCGTACGCCGGGCGGCCCGTGTGTGGCCCCCGCTCGGCCGGCTCATGGAGCGCGAGGTCCCCGACGTGCTGCCGCTCACCGAGGACGAGCTGTACGAACTGCTGGGCGAGGCCACAGCCCGCCTCGTCGCCGCCGGAATCGCCGTCCACTGGCCCAAGGAGCTGGCCCGGACGCTCAGCGCGGCCGCCGTCGTCCGGCCGCCGGCTCCCGGCTCGGCCACCGACGGCACCCCGTTCTTCGACAGCGAGCAGCTCCTCAGGTTCAACTGGCAGCTCGCGCTCGACGGGGACCCGCTGACCGAGCGTGAGATGGACGCGCTCGCCGAGGCGCATCGCCCCATCGTCCGGCTGCGCGACCAGTGGGTCGTCGTCGACCCCGACCTCGTGCGCAAGGCGCGCAAACGGGAGTTGGGGCTGCTGGAGCCCGTGGACGCGCTGGCCGTGGCGCTCACCGGTACCGCCGAGGTGGACGGCGAGACGGTCGAAGCCGTTCCGGAAGGTGCGCTGGCCGCTCTGCGCGACCGCCTCACCGAGGGTCCCGCCGCCCTCGCCCAGCCGACGGGCCTCGACGCCACCCTGCGCGACTACCAGCTCCGCGGCCTCGCCTGGCTGGATCTGATGACCTCGCTCGGACTCGGCGGCTGCCTCGCCGACGACATGGGCCTCGGCAAGACGGTCACGGTGATCGCACTCCATCTCCACCGCGCCGAGCAGCGTGCCCGACACCATGCCGAGCTGCGTGCCCGACACGGTGCCGAGCAATGTGTTGAAAACGGTGCCGAGCAGTCTGTCGAGCACGGTGCCCGGCAGTCTGTCCGACACGGCGCCGAGCAGCGTGCCGGGCACCGCGACCGCAGCGCGCCCACGCTCGTCGTCTGCCCGGCTTCGCTGCTCGGCAACTGGCAGCGGGAGATCGCCCGTTTCGCGCCGGGCGTGCCCGTGCGCCGCTTCCACGGCCAGGAGCGCAGCCTCGACGCCGGCCCTGACGGCTTCGTCCTCACCACCTACGGCACGATGCGCACGAGCGCGGCCGAGCTGGCCGGCCGGGAGTGGGGCATGGTCGTCGCGGACGAGGCGCAGCACGTCAAGAACCCCTTCTCCGCGACCGCCAAGGCGCTGCGCACCATCCCCGCCCCGGCGAGAGTCGCCCTGACCGGTACCCCGGTGGAGAACAATCTCTCCGAGCTCTGGGCCCTCCTCGACTGGACCACGCCCGGGCTGCTCGGCCCGCTGAAGTCCTTCCGGGCCCGCCACGCCCGCGCCGTCGAGAACCAGGAGCACATCGAGAACGAGGAGGCCGTGGAGCGTCTCGCCCGCCTCGTCCGTCCCTTCCTGCTGCGCCGGAAGAAGAGCGATCCCGGCATCGTGCCGGAGCTGCCGCCCAAGACGGAGTCCGACCATCCCGTGCCACTCACCCGGGAGCAGGCATCGCTGTACGAGGCGGTCGTGCGCGAGACCATGGCGCAGATCGAGAGCGTGGAGGGCATGGCGCGCCGCGGCCTCGTCATGAAGCTGCTGACCTCGCTCAAACAGATCTGCAATCACCCGGCGCAGTATCTGAAGGAGGACGCCGCCCGCCTCACCGCCCGCTCGGGGAAGCTCGCGCTCCTCGACGAGCTGCTCGACACGATCCTCGCGGAGGACGGTTCCGTGCTGGTCTTCACCCAGTACGTGTCGATGGCGCGGCTCATCTCCGCACACCTCGCGGCCCGGGCGATCCCGTCCCAGCTGCTGCACGGCGCCACCCCGGTGGCGGACCGGGACCGGATGGTCGACCGCTTCCAGTCCGGCGAGATCCCCGTCTTCGTCCTCTCCCTCAAGGCCGCCGGCACCGGACTGAATCTGACCCGTGCCGGCCATGTCGTCCACTACGACCGCTGGTGGAACCCGGCGGTGGAGGACCAGGCCACCGACCGGGCCTACCGAATCGGCCAGACCCAGCCCGTCCAGGTCCACCGCCTCATCGCGGAGGGCACGGTCGAGGACCGCATCGCCGAAATGCTGCTCTCCAAACGGGCGTTGGCGGACGCGGTGCTCGGCTCCGGGGAGGCGGCGCTGACCGAACTCGGCGACCGGGAGCTGGCCGATCTCGTCTCCCTGAGGAGGCCGTCATGAGCCCCGCAATGCCCGGTCGCCCCCGTGGTGCGCAGGACCCGCGACGTAGGGCGGGACTCCGCCGGGACGTCCCGCACCGGCCGGACGACCGTCGGCGCACGTTCCCGGCGCTCGCCCCGCGCTCCGGCGAGCAGACCTTCGCCGCGTCCTGGTGGGGCAACGCCTGGGTGGACGCGCTGGAGGACACCGCCCTCGACCCGGCCCGTCTCGCCCGTGGCCGCGCCTATGCCGGACGCGGCCAGGTCGACGCGATCACCGTCACGCCCGGTCGGGTCACGGCGTACGTCCACGGCACCCGGCCGCGCCCGTACCGTACGGAGATCCGGCTGCGCACCCTCGACGACGCCGACTGGGACCGGCTGCTCGGCCTGGCAGCCGCCAGGCCCGACCACATCGCCGCCCTGCTCGACAAGGACGTCCCGCACGCCCTCGCCGACGCCGCCGACCTGCTGCCGGCTCCCGGAGATCTGACCCCCGACTGTTCCTGCCCCGACGACGGCTTCCCCTGCAAGCATGCGGCCGCCCTCTGCTACCAGACGGCACGGATCCTCGACGAGGACCCGTTCGTGCTGTTCCTGATGCGCGGGCGCGGCGAGCAGGAGATCCTCGCCGAGCTCACCCGGCGCAACGCGACCTTCTCCGCGGCGGCCGAGCGGACCACGGCGCAGGGGCACGGCTCCGCGCCGGTCCTCGCGACGGTCACCGCGCGCGAGGCTCTCGCCCCGCGGACGCTGCCACCCCTTCCGGCCCCGCTGCCCGTGCCCCCGCACCCCGGACGCCCGCCGGTCTACCCGCAGGCCGCCGGATCCCCGGATGCTGCCTCAGCCTTCGGCCAGGGTCACCACCGTCTCGATGCGCTCGCCCTCGACCTCCTCGCCACCGAGGCCGCGGCCCGCGCACTCACCACCCTCCAGACCGGCCGGGACCCCATCGCCGGCCTCACCCTCTGGCAGGACGCCGTCCGCCTCGCCGCCGCACACCCCGGCTCCGGCCTCACCGCCTCCACCCGCGCCCTGTACACCGCGCTCGCCCGGGCCACCGACCGCACCGTCACCGACCTGGCTCGTGCCGTGGCCGCCTGGCGGCAGGGAGGCCTCGCGGGGCTGGCCGTCCTGGAGGAGGAGTGGGACCCGCCGGCCGGACCCTTCGACCGGGCCCGCCCCGCCCTGAACGCCGCGGACTTCCCGCACTTCCGCCCCCGCCGCAACCGCCTCTCCACCACCTCCCTGCAGCTGCGCCTGGGACGCGACGGCCTCTGGTACGGGTACGAATCGGACCCCGGCCGCGAGGACTGGTGGCCCCGCGGCATACCCGACCAGGACCCGGTCGGGGCTCTCACCACGCTGCTCGGCCGCTGACGGGTACGCTCGGAAAAGCTCGTCCGACGGGCGGGGAGCCGCTGAAGGGAGCCTGATGGAAGCGGAGTTGATGGCGCTGGCGACAGCGGGAGCGACCACGCTCGTCCAGCAGATGACGACCGACGGGTGGACGCGGGCCAAGGAGCGGATGGTCGCGTTCTTCGCCCGGCACGGCACCGCGGACGAGGAGAGCGTCGCCGCGGACCTCGATCTCGCCCACGCCGAACTGGTCGAGGAGGGGGCCGAGGAGCAGACGGCGGCCGACATCACCGCCGAGTGGCGCAACCGCATGCGCCGCACATTGCGGGCGGACCCCGAGAGCGCGGCCGAACTCCGTGCGCTTCTCGACGAGCTGACGCCCGAGCCCCCGGCCGAGCCTCGCGCAACAGTGCACAACGTCATGAGCGGAGGGGCGCACGGCTTTGTGATGCAAACGGGTCCGGTCGGACGCCTGAAGGTCGATGGCGGGGACGGCGTTGACCGGAGCCGGTGACCTCTCGAACATGGCGGGTGCGGAGCAGGTCGACGGCCCCGCGGATCTCGTCGTCGAGGGGTGCACCGCACTCCTGCACGATGCGGACGGCGCGATCCGGTTCGAGGAGGACCGGGCCGTCGTCGTACGTGCCGGAGTCATCGCGGACGTCACCTCCTCCCGCGCCGTCGCCGGACTGCCCGCCCGTGAACGGATCGACGCCCGTGGCCAGTTGGCCATGCCGGGGTTGATCAACTGCCACACCCACGCCTCGATGGTGGCCCTGCGCGGCATCGCGGAGGACGTTCCCGTCGAGGAGTGGTTCAACGACTGGGTCTGGCCCATCGAGAGCAACCTCACCGATGAGGTCGTGGAGCTCGGAGCGCTGCTCGCCTGCGCGGAGATGATCCGGGGCGGGGTCACGGCCTTCGCCGACCACTATTTCTCGATGGACCGCGTCGCCGACGCCGTCGTACGGAGCGGGCTGCGCGCCAACCTCGGCTGGGCGTACTTCTCCAGCCAGGGCGCGGAAGGGCGTGAGCGTTCCCTCGGCTTCGCGCTGCGCCGGAACGGTGACGCAGGCGGCCGGATCACCACCTCGCTGGCGCCGCACGCCCCGTACACCGTCGATGACGCGGATCTGGCGACCGCGGCAGAGCTGGCGCGTGAGCACGGGCTGCCCGTCCACATCCATGCCGCCGAGAACCGGGCGCAGACGGACAGCAGCATTGAGCGGTACGGCCGTACGCCCGTCGAGACTCTGCACCGTGCCGGACTGCTCGACGTGGACATCCTCGTGGCACACGGCACCGGCATCGTCGAGAGCGACCTTCCGCTCCTCGCGCGGGCCACCGGCCGGGTCGGGGTTGCGACGGCGCCCAAGGGCTACCTCAAGTTCGGCTGGGACACGACGCCCATCAGATCGCTGCGTGAGATCGGCATCCCGGTCGGCCTGGCCACGGACGGAGCGGCGTCCAACAACACGCTCGACGTGTGGGAGAGCATGATGCTCACCGCGCTCGTCCAGAAGTCGGCGGAGAGGGACCCGCGCTGGCTGACGGCACGCCAGGCGCTGGACCACGCGACCACCCAGAGCGCGCAGGTCGTCGGACTGGGCGGGCGACGCGAGACGGGGGTCCCCCCGGCCGAAGGGCGGGCGACGGTTGGCGCGCTTGCCCCGGGGCGGCGCGCCGATCTGATCCTGGTGGACCTGACCGGACCCCATGTGCGCCCGATGCACGACATGGCCGCTTCTCTCGTCTTCAGCGCACGGTCGGCGGATGTGCTGACCACGATCGTCGACGGCCGGGTTCTGATGCGTGACCGGAGACTTCTGACGCTCGACGTGGACGAGATCGCGGTCGAACTCGAGGCGCGGCTGACTGATCTGACGGACCGAGAACATGGGCGGCGTATTCAGGACTACGACGCCGAGTCATGAACACCCGGACGGCGTAGGAAAGTTCGACCTCACTCCACTCGATGGGGTGAAACGATTGTCGGCCATAACCCGAATGGCTCCATCGCGTTATTTCCGGTGCGGGTGAGCACCCGTGTTCATCCTCCGGAAGGCAGGAACCCATGAGGCAGATTCGCCGAACAGGTCTGATCGCAGCGATGGTCACGGGCGGCGCCCTCGCCGCGGCCGGGGCGGGGGCCGCCCATGCCGACTCGGACGCGCACGGGCGCGCGGCCGGGTCGCCGGGACTGATCTCCGGGAACACGGTGCAACTCCCGGTGCACGTCCCGGTCAATGTGTGCGGCAACACCGTGAATGTGATCGGTCTGCTGAACCCGGCGGTCGGCAACAGCTGCGAGAACGAAGGAAACGGCGGTGGCGGCGCCGTCGCCAAGGGGAGCGGAAAGGATTCTCCCGGGGTGCTCTCCGGCAACGGGATCCAGGTTCCCGTCGATGTGCCGGTGAATGTCACCGGTAACTCCGTCAACGTCGTCGGCGCCGGCAACGCGGCCGTCGGCAACTCGTCCTCGAACTCGTCCGGGAAGCCCCCGGCCGCGCCGAGGCCGGTGACCCCGCCGAAGACGAGACCGGCAGCACCGGTTCATCATGTGCCCGGGAGCCCGGTCGGACTGGCAGAGACCGGTGCCCCGTCCGTCGTCGGCCTCACGGTCCCGGCCGGCGCGGCCCTGATCCTGGGCGGCGCGATCCTCTACCGCCGCTTCCGCGGCACGGCCGACGACGCCTAGGACCTGTCCGGTGGATCAGGCCGCCTCCGACAGCCGGACAGGGCCTAAGGGCTGTCCCGTAATCCCCGGCGGGCGCACGACGACAGCTACGGCACCTCGCTGCGTTGTCGGATCGCCCGAATACGCCCAGTATGAGG
>NZ_JBSGZO010000021.1:0-45207 GCF_053611045.1 Streptomyces sp. NPDC054841
GGGCACGGGCGGCGGCTGGCGGCTGGGCTGGGGTGTGCTCGCCGCCAAGGGCATGGCCGCCTGGGCGGCGGCCTGGCGGTCCCTGCCCGAGCCGCTGGTCCGGCCCCGCCACGAGAGGCAGGCGCCACCCAGCCTGGCCCGCGACGGCGACGAACTCGTACGGATCCTGGCCGCGATGGCCCTGGCCCACCTCCACCCGCCCGAAGAACGGACGGAGCAAACAGTCCTGGAAGCAAAGGGAGTTGACGGCATACGTGGACGCGACGGCCGCGGCGGGCAAGGTGACCCGCGAACATCTGCAGCGTGACGCCTACCTCTATATCCGCCAGTCCACCCTCAAACAGGTGATCAACAACACCGAGTCCACCCAGCGGCAGTACGCCCTGCGGGGCCGGGCCATCGCGCTGGGCTGGGACCACTCCCAGATCATCGTCATCGACACCGACCAGGGCCAGTCCGGCGCCTCCGCCGAGGGCCGGGACGGCTTTCAGCGGCTGGTCGCCGAGGTCGGCATGGGACACGCCGGGATCGTGCTCGGCCTGGAGGTGTCCCGCCTCGCCCGCAACAACACCGACTGGCACCGGTTGCTGGAGATCTGCGCGTTGGCCGGCACGCTGATCTTGGACGAAGACGGCCTCTACGATCCCGGCAACTTCAACGATCGCCTCCTGCTCGGTCTCAAAGGGACTATGAGCGAGGCGGAGTGCACCTGCTCAAGGCCCGTCTTCGGGGCGGAGTGTTGTCCAAAGCGAGGCGCGGGGAGCTGGTCCAGCCGCTGCCCGTCGGCCTCGTCTATGACCACGCCGAGCGGGTGGTCCTCGACCCGGACACCTCGGTCTAGCAAGCGATCCGGCATCTGCTGGCCACGTTCGCCGCCACCGGCTCCGCCTACGCATGCGTCAAGGCGTTCGCCGACGAGGGCCTGAAGTTCCCCCGCCGGATCCGCACCGGCCCGAACAAGGGCGAGCTGACCTGGGGCATCCTGCAGCACCACCGGGTCCTGCAGGTCCTGCACAACCCCCGCTATGCCGGCGCGTTCTTCTTCGGACGCCGGCGTGAGCGCCGTGGTCCGGGCGGCAAGACGACCAGCCACGTCCTGCCGCGCGAGGAGTGGACGGTGCTGATCACCGATGCCCATCCGGGCTATCTGACCTGGGCCGAGTTCGAAGCCAACCAGACCCAGCTCGCGGAACTTGCCGCCGCCGCCCACGGCACCGACCGCAAAGCCTCCCCTCCCCGCGAGGGTTCCGCGCTGCTTCAGGGCGTGGTCTCCTGCGGCAAGTGCGGCCGGCGGATGACCGTGCGCTACCAGCACTACAAAGGCACCGGGAAACCGATCTACCTCTGCCAGTTCGACGGGATCCGCAACGCGTCCCCGATCTGCCAGACCATGGTCGGCGACCAGATCGACACCGCCGTCGGCGAACTGCTGCTGGCCACCCTCACCCCGCTCACCCTCGAGGTCGCCCTGCGGGTCAGCGACGAGCTGGCCGCCCGCGCAGAGGAAGCCTACCGGCTCCGCGCCGCTTGCGTCGAACGCGCCCGCTACCGCGCCGACCTGGCCCGGCGCCGCTACCTGGCCGTCGATCCCGCCAACCGGCTGGTCGCCGACACACTGGAGGCCGACTGGAACGACGCCTTGCGCGAACTCGCCGAGGCCACCGAGGAGTACGAGCGCGCGAAGAACACCGCCATCGGCCCGCTCTCGCCCGAAACCCGCGCAAAGATCACCGCGCTGGCCGCCGACTTCCCCCGGCTCTGGAACGACCCGGCCACCCCGATGCGGGAACGCAAACGCATGATCCGGCTCCTGGTCACCGACGTCACCCTCACCAAGACCGACCACATCTCCGTCGGCGTCGTCCTGCGAGGCGGACAAAATCACCACCTCACCCTGACCCGCCCGCAGACCGCCTGGGAACTGCGGCAGACCGACCCGGCCGTCATCACCGCACTCGACGAACTCCTCAACGAGCACACCGACGCCCAAAGCGCGGCCATCCTCAACGAACGCGGCCTGCCCAGCGGCATGGGCCGACCCTTCACCCGAGGCATGATCATTCACCTTCGCGGGGCCTACCACCTACGCAGCCACCGCCAACGCCTCCTCGACGCAGGTCTGCTGACCGTCTCCGAACTCGCCCGCCACCTCGGCATCCACTTCCAAACCGTCAAGCACTGGCGACGAGACGGCATCATCACCGGAGTCCTGGCCAACGACAAAGGCGAGTACCTCTACCCCCTGCCCGGCCCCGAACTGGTCCGGCCCGTCATCGGCAGACCCCGCCGACACGTCCTGGACCCCGAACACTCCGCAACGACCCGATGAGGTGCAGTGCGATGACAAAGGTTTGTCCTTCGGCTTCGATGCGCGGGCTGGATCCACCAACGTGCCGTAGTAGGAAGCGAGTTCGGAGTACGACTTGTTGATCTGCAGGTCGTAGAGGTCCGGCTTGCCGACCCCGGTCTTGAGGTTGTCCGGCACCAGCCGGTGCGGTGCACCGCCGAAGAAGCGAAATGCTTCCACCTGCGCTTCGGTCCAGGCGTGCCGGTCCATGTGCGCCACCGGGCGGACGAACATGTGCCGCGAGGCGGGCAGCACCATCACGAACGCCCAGATCCGGTGCCGTTTCCCGGTAGCTGGGTTGATCCACTGCCCGAGGAAGCCGTAGTCGATCTGGGCCTCCGAGCCCGGCTCGACATTCTCCCGCAGCACCGTCACCTTCGACCGGGCCGCTTCCTCGGGCAGGTTCTCGTGCACCCAGCGGCGGAACGTCGACAGCGATACCTTCAACTTTCCTTCGTCCCGGAGCCGTTGGTGGATCGTCGTGACCGTCGTGGTCTCCAGCAGGCTCTTGACGTAGTCGCGGTGCGGCTCGATCTCGCCCCACCTCACCTGGTTCAGCCTGCGGCTGGCCAGCTCCGGGAACCAGCTCTTGAGCAGCTTGGCCCAGTCCGCCTCGCTCATGGGCGGCCCGCCCGGGGTGATGCCGGCCGCTTCCGCCGGCGCCAGGTAGTTCCTGATCGTCTTGCGGTCCACCCCCAGCGAGGCGGACACCTGGCTCTTGGACCAGCCCGCGTATCAGTGCACGTAGATCTCGACGATGTCGACCACGGTGAACGTTCTCCTTGCCATCCGGTGCGTCCGTCGACCTCTCGGTTCGCAGGTCGAGGGACCGCGACGGCTCCGAGAGGTCAGGACCCTCAACCCGGGCACCGGCATGCCCCTGGGGAACCCGACCGATTCGCAAGGAAGATCCAATCGTGGCTCAAACCACCCGAAACAGGGAAGATCAGGCCCGTTCGAGCGCGGTCAGCAGCACCACTCGCGGTCAGCATCCCGGTGGGGAATCGTGACCACGGGGGTGGGGAATTTCCTGACGCTGATCATGCAGATCGTGGGGAATTGCTTGACCGTCGACACCCTGAGGACCTTCCTGGCCACCGACACCATGCCAGCACGGCCGAACCGCCTGGCCACCCTCGGCGACCCGCAGCTGACTGGGATGAGCTTCCAGGACCTGGCCAGGTTGATCGAACGGCTTTCCGTGCGGCAAGCCGCCGAGGCCGTGCGCCGCAAGTATCGACAACGAGGCGGAGACCGGCAGTTCGGAGCCCGCGGCGGCACCTTCCAAGAGAAGATCACTGACGCCGAACGCGTCCTCGCGACCATCCTCTGCCTGCGCAAAGTCTGCAGCCGTGACGTGGTGGCCGAACTTCGACGTGAGCCGACGCACGATCGGCAACGCCATCGTCTGGGTCCGCCCGCTCCTGGAGGAGGACGGATACTCCGTCACCGGCTCAGCAAAGCGCTACTCCAGCGCTGCAGACCTCCTCAACACCATCACGGGAGAGACGGCCTCGCACGGACCGGAATCGCCATGTTGATTCCTTACGGCTTCACTACGACCGCAACCTGCTCTGTCAGGTTCCGAAATCCGCCCAGCCGTGGGTGGCCTGCTGCTGCGGACAGTCTTCAGTTCAACGTCAGGCAGCCGGGGCGAACTGGTGCGGCAACAGGCCGGCCTCCCAAGCAGCGTGCAAGATTCCCTCGTTGTCGACACCCAGCTTCTTTCGCAGACAGGAGATCGCCTTCGTCACTGACTGTCTGCTCCGCCCAAGGGCAGCGCTGATGCCCTTCCGGTCGAGGCCCGACGCCAGTGCCAGAAGCACGTCGCATTCACCGGGAGTAAGTTCCGGTGCCCGCACGGCGGTCGTAGCTGCGACCGGTCGTCGCCGGCCGAGGAACTTGGCTCCTTCCTCAGCGGCGGTGCAGTCGGCACAGGGGCGGCCGGTGCCGTGACGTCGCTCCCATTGCGCGCCGGCCGTGGTGCCGCAGAGTGGCCGAGGGTCCGTCCCGGGGACACGCGACCGGTAGCCGGCTTCGGTGCGTTCGGCGTCGGTTTCCGCGCCCCAGACGCCGTACTCACCTTGCTCCCGGGCCCATTCCCGGCAGGCAAGCATCACGGGACAACTACAGCAGAGAGCCACCGCCCGGCGGATCCGCTCTTCTGCGGGTCGGCCGCGACTGCCTGTGCCTTCGTAGGGGTGGAAGAGATCCGGGTCGGTGGTGCAGGGCAACGGACCCGAGTGCGGGCCCGTCAACTTCGGAGCAGCGAATGAGGGTGCTGTGGGCATTGGGTTCCTTCAACACGCGATGTGGAGACGTTGCCCAGCCTCGGCGACGTCCGCGTAACGCCGATGGCCGGGCACACTCTGTACACGAAGTGGTGGTACCCAATGTTCACTTGCACAGGTCCGGCCTCCGAACCTTGACCCCCGTCAGCCAGTGCAGCGCACACTGAGCTGAGCAGCGCCAATATGCGCGTTCGTCCTCGTCGTACCCGACCAGTCCTCGCCGCGGTTGTGCAGCCTCACCACGATGTTGGTGCCCTGGGGCTGCACCTTCTTGCCGGTCACCCACTGCCCCCTGCGGGTTGTCTGATCGATTGCGAAAGTTGAATACGCGGAACCGGTCGAACTGCTGCGGATCGTGTAGAACGCAGGCGCGCCGGCCGCGTCGCGCTCCGTCGCGCCTGACGGTACAAAAGCGCTGATGGTGCACTCCCGTGATGGTGATCCGACGCTGAAAGTCCACTCTGCGAAGGCATTCGGATCGTCTGAGGTCGCACTACCTGACATCGGAACGGCTTCGAATGCCCCGCTGCACCCCCCGCCGTCGAAACCGCCTGACGGGAGGGTGTACCAGCCTTCTTGGCCGTTCTCGTATCGCCCGACGTGCCGATAGCTGCCGGTTCCAGCCGGGCAGCCATACCCGGCTACCGAGTCATAGGTGACCCGCTCGGTCGGCGTAGTTGACGGTTTTGGGCCGTCGACCTCGGGGTTGTGCATCGATGGGGTGGTTGCGCGATTACGCGAAGTCGCTGTCGGGTGTGCGCCCGAGGCTCCGGACTTTCCGTGAGTGTTGGACGGCGAAGTGGCCTCAGCCGTCGTGCTGTTCGTCGGCCAGTCCGTGGGGCCGGTCCATGCGGACCCGGTCACAAGGGGGATTTGCGGCGGAATATCCGTGGTCGCTCCCTCGCCATGAGCGGCGACCGAGGTGCTATCCGCACTGCTCCCAGGGAGGAGCAGGGGGACGGAAAGAAGAGCAGCGCCCGCCAGAACCGTGCAGGCCAGCACGGCGAGGCGCGCCGGCCTGGCGCCCGAAGGCACAGCGTCAGCACCGCCCAGCACGTCGGCGCCTGGCGACATATCCAGCTCATCCAAGTTCGAGCCGTTCGCTGGACCGGCGAAGTGCACAGAGAGGTTCGGGTGAGGCGCCTGCTCATGCTCATCGCCGTAGCGGGTGAATGTGGCATCGGTGGGTACCTGGATGGCCGCTCTTTGCTTGCCCCGCCCGTCCGGCGTATCGGTGAAGTCGCCCGGCTTCCCCGGCATCGATGGCACCGGTCCGTCCGGGAGAGGAGTCGGGGCATCGATCTCGAGTCCAAGGCGATGGAAGAAGGCCGCGGTGTCCGGGTCGCTGCTGCTGTCCGTCTGTCCCTGAGCCCATGGATAGGGCTGTCCGGCTGAGGACGGAGCATCAGAGCCTGGGTGGAAATCGGTCATCGTGATTCCCTGCTTTGCTCGTAGAAGGCGGTGGCCGTCGGCACCAGCTCGACCCGGTGGTGCGGCCGAACGGCCCGACTCGGAGGAGCAGCAGCATCACTTCACCTCCAAGAACCGATACGAACGTTCTGCCCGCCAGGTTCTCCCCGCTCGCGACGCCGAACGCCCTATCAGCGGCACCGATGCCATCAACCGGTATGACCCGGAAACGATGCCCACTTCAGCTAGAGAGTTGCGCTCCGATGAACTCTGCAAGTCGTGCGGCCGTAGTTCAGCCTGTTGCCCGTCACTTTGCGCGGCGGCCGGAACTGTAAGGAGACGTCGCTTTGCTCACCCTGGACCTACATCCGCTCTTTCGTTGTAATCGCGACATCGAACTCGCCCTGCGACAGGTGATCTTCAAGGCCGTTGGAACTGGAGAACATGTCGTGGAAATCATTCCTGGCAAGGGATCTGGGCAGCTCAAGGAACGTGTCCTCGCCTTCCTCGATCAGAAGCGCATCAAGAGGCTGTACGCGCGGGTTGAGATCGATCCGTCCAATGCCGGTCGGATCCTTGTCTATTTCCCCAAGTCGTAGCCGTGTCCGCACGTGACCAGGGTCGAGAACGTCGTGGTACAGATTCGGGAGGACTTTTCCAGTTCGTCTAATTTGCCAGGTGATCAAGGTTGCGGGCCACTTCACGGGCGATTTCTGCTCGCGAGCGAGCGGAGAGCTTGCCGAGGATGCTGGAGACTTTGCTCTGTACGGTGCGCCGGGAGAGGTGCAGCACCACCGCGATCTCCGCGTTGGACAAGCCTTCCGCGACGAGTCCGGAAATCCGTAGCTCGACGGGCGTGAGGCTGTCCCAGCCTTGAGGGTTGCGGTCGGTATCGTCCTGCTCAGGCCGGATGCCGTAGTCGTGGAGACTTGATGCCGTCCTGCGTATGTCCCACGCGGCTTCCAAACCTGAGTAGACCAGGATCGCCTGGGCTGACACTCGACGTGCCTGCGCCGTGGCACCCTGGCGGGCGAGCAGCACCGCTGCATCCTCCAAGGCGCGGCCCTGGTACAACGGCAGCTGAGCCTTGCGGTAGCGGTCGGCGGCGAGGAGGAGGAGTGACGGATCGCCGTCGAGCATCGCTCGGCCGTGCGTGGCCACTTGTCGCCAGACTTCGGTGTCGCCTTTGCGGGCTGCTGTTTCGCAGTACTCGGCAGCTTGCCGGGCCCTTACGGGCTCGTGGAGTGAGAGGGCCAGGCGCACCAACTCGGGGAGCCAGACGTGGGCTTCATCCGGTTCCTCGGACGGCTGAGAGCTCAGGGCTTCCGACAGGATGGCGAGTGCTTTGTCGGGTGCGCCCGAGCCCTCCGCCTCCATGGCGCGCGCTGCGTGCAGATGATGGTCCGCCGAGGTGCCGGCTGCCCCGTCGGTCTCCGCCTCGGCCAGGGCCAGGTGGTCACAGATGCTTTGGCGGTCATCCTTGTGCGCGGCGACGAAGGCGACGAGGGCGTGCGCGTGCCGTCGCGATGCCGGAGAGGCGGTGGAGTCTTGGATCACGGGAGTCGCTCTGGCCTGAACGCCACTCCACTCGCCGCTTCTGATCCGTCTTCGGACATCGGCGAGTACAGCCTTGTGCCGAACGCGGCCGCCCATACGCATCGTCAGGCCATCCGCCTGTGCCCAGGAATCCTGGGCATCGTCGAGGAGGTCGAGTGCTTCGAGTGCCCGGGCGCGCTCCAGCAAGAGGAGGCAGCGGAGTTCGAGGTGGTCCGGGCTGGTACCGAGCATGTACAGGCACTCTGTCGCTTGCAACGCCGCGGCAGCACGGTTGCGCCTGCGCTCGGTCTGGGCTTGGGCGTAACGTGCCCGGGCGGACGGGTATGGGTCCTCATCCGGTTGTGCCAGAATAATCGCGCGCCGGGCGGCCCGGTCGGACCGGTCGAGGTCGTTCCCTGACAAGTGGATCAGAGCGGCTTCCGCCTGCAGCCTGGCCGCCCAGGACGTCGTCAGTGTGCCGGCGTTGCTCACTGCTTGTTCCACAACCGCCAGGGCCTCCGCTTGATGCCCGAGTCGTCGCAGCGCCAGGCACAGAAGCCAGGCCGCCTCCCCGGCGATCAACGGGTCGGTGGCCGATGACAGCAAGCCACGGGCTGCGTCCGCTGCCTCGTGGAGCCGGCCGGTCCGCAGGAGCGCCTCGACCAGCAGAGCTCGTAGTCTCGGCGGTACGTCGTGCCGGGACCTGTCTCGGCCCGCGCGTTCCAGCAACTCGGCGGCGGCCGCGGGGGAGCTCGCGATCAGCTCGGGGGCTGCCCGTTCCAGCCACTCGAGAACCCAGTCGTCAAGCGCGCCGTCGGCCAGGAGCAAGTGCTCGGCGATCCGCTCTGCCCGCGCCCCCCGGGCCGCGAGGATCTGGGCGGCCTGCTGGCGGACAACGGTCTGTAGGTCGGAGGAGATCTCGCGGGTGAGTGCCTCCCGCACCACAGGGTGCCGGAAGGTCAATCGGTCGCCCTGCGGAGCGACCAGCCCGGCCGTGATCGTCTCCTCGAGCACGGACGCGACGGCCATCGGCGGGCGCCCGAGCAGCACTGCGAGTTCGTCGAGCTGGAAGCTGGTGCCGAGCAGCGCTGCCCCGCGGAGTGTCTCCAGCGCTTGAGGGGGCAGGTAACCCAGATGGGCGCGTACCGCGTCGGTGGCTGCCTCGGGGACGGTGGTGCCCACGGCGTCGACATTCGGACCGTCGACGATCAACCGAGCCTCGTCCCGCAGGGCTTCGAGCAGGTCGACGGCATAGCGTGGATTGCCGCCCGAGAGCTCGAGCAGGCTTGTCAGCCCGGGACCGGGAAGGTAGCCGAGCCTTTCCCTGGCCAGTGTGGCAATCTCGGCCGGTTCCAGGCACCGGAGGCTGAGCGACTGCATTGGCCGATGCAGCTGGTCGAGGTGTGCCGACCGGCGCTTCTGGAACAGCAGGTTAACGCTGTGCTGCCGGGGAGCGGTGCGCACAGTCCCGATGAGCAGCAGCGCGGTCTGTGAGGCCAACCCGCTCAGCCTGTGCCAGAGGGCGAGAGATGGTTCGTCCGCCCAGTGCAGGTCATCGATCAGCAGGGCAACCCGTGACCGAGTGCACAGCTCGTGGATCCGCTGGAGCAGCTGCTCGCTCGCTGCCGCTTCAAGGGCGCGGGGCGTGGCGCCGCCCTCGTACGGTAGAGGGCTGCCGGTGAGGCACTCCAGGAAGGGACGCAACGGGAAAGGCTGCTCCAGCTCCTCTGCCGCCGCGGACAGTACGATGAAGTCTCGTTGCTTGGCCTCGGCGACGCACCAGGCGGCCAGGCTGGACTTCCCGCTTCCCGGGTGGCCCTCGATCACCAGGGCCGTGCCCTGTCCGAGCGAGGCCGTGACGAGAGCCGTGGCGAGGGTCTTCTTCTCCGCGTCCCGTCCCACCAATGGGACCGTGTCGTGCGCCTTCATGTTCTCCCCTGGAGAGTCCTTCCCATCTGCTGTACGTGGGCTGGGCCCGGCGTGTTCATGGTACGGACCACTCGTCCGAGCCTTGCCGCGCTGCCGCGTGCGCGATCTCGACCCGGGAACGGAGATCCAGCTTCGTAAGGATGTGGGAGACGTGACTCTGAACGGTGCGGGCGGAGATCATCAGCTCAGCGGCGATGGCCGGGTTCGACAGACCGCCTGCGATCATTCGCGCCACCGTGCGCTGACGTGGGGTGAGGGAATCCCAGCCGGTCGCCGGGCGACTGCGTGGTTCGTGCCGTCCGCACCGCACACCCAGGGAACGCAGTCGGCTCTCGGCACGGCGGATGTCCCAGGCGGCGCCCAGAGCAGAATATGCCGAGACAGAGTCACTCAGCGTGCTTCTGGCTTGGTCGGTGCGGCCTCGTTGGGCCAGCAGCTCGGCGGCGTCTGCGAGGCTATGGGCGTACTGCAGGGGGCGGCCCGACGAGTGGAAATACTCCGCGGCCCGTAGTACGCCGTCGGGGTCAGCGGTGATCAGCCCGGCACAGTAGTCTGCGGTGTGCTGCCGATAGGGGACAGCAATGCCCTCGTCGGCCAGGCCGCGGCAGCGCGCCGCGGCGCGTACGGCCACAGCCGTATCCTCGGCTGCGACCGCCAGCCGTACCAGGTGGCTCAGCGCGTCGAAGAGGTGTTCCGAGCCTATGGCTGCCGACGCCTCAACCGCCTCCGTGAGGATGGCCAGTGCCTCTTGGGGCCGGCCCAACTGTTCGGCTGTGACCGCGCGGGCCATCGCCAGGTGCTGTACGTGCCGATGGCCCGCGGGCGATTCGATGAGCTGGGCCTCGGTGGCTGCGAGATACCCGGCGCAGCGCAAGCGGTCGTCGCGATGGGCTGAGATCAGGGCAAGCAGGCTGTGGCTCTCGGCCGATATGCCCTGAGGTCCGGACTCGCCCTTGGTGAGCGGACCGAGCTCGGCCATCGCCTCGTCCCACCTGCCGGTTCTGAAGTGCAGTCGGGCGATGCCAAGCAGCATGGTCGGCATTGGCGTTCGCCGGGAGAGTGTATGGACACGCCGGATTTCTGCGACCGTCTCATCTGCCTGAGGCAGCAGGTCGAGTTCCGACTGCAGTATCAGGATTGAGGTGAGCGCGTGTCCCCTGGCGTCGGAATGGCATCGGTCACGGCTCAGGAGGACTTCGGCGCGCTCCGCCAGTGCCAAGGCGTCGAGCAGGTCGGCGTCCAACCGGCGTCCGGCCGCCTGTACCACCAGAGCGTCTCCCAGCGCTCGACTGTCCGAGGTCCGCGTAGCGATGTCGACGGCCTGGTTGGCTGACCGCTTGGCGGCTGTGAACGCACCCAGCTCCAGGTGCAGCTGGGCCTGAAGCGCGTGGAGGCGTGCCTGCCATGGCTCCGTGGCCGAAGCACGGGCGAGCCCATCTCGGGTGGCCTCCAGCGCGGCATGGGAACGGCCGGTCCGCTGGAGGGTGTGGCCCAGCAGCCAGATGCATTCCCCGACGGTTTGGGGATCCGTGGTGGATGCCAGGAGCGTGCGAGCGGCGGATTCCGCCTTGATGTGTTGCCGGGTACGGATCAGGGCGGCGATGTGGAATAGGGCCAGTGCCTCATGCTCCGGCTGCCCTGGAAGCGTGTCGCCCAGCACTCTGTCCAGCAGCCGGCCCGCGGTCTCGGGCGCCGCGTCGATCAGTTCCCGAGCCGAGTGCTGCAGCCATTTGGCCGAGCGCTCCTCCAGGGGCCCGCCCGCCCGCAGCAGATGCTCTGCGGTGGCAGCCGGAGCGCCGCCGGTTTTCGCGGAGATGTCCGCGGCGAGCCGGTGGATCGCGGCTCGTATGGGCTCCGCGACATTGTGGTAGAGCACATCAGTCACCAGCCGGTGTCTGAACCGGGCACGGTCACCCAGCAGTTCGAGCAGTCCGGTGGAGGCGAGCTCGTCCAGCTCGTCCTGGAGTTCTCCGGCTGTCCGGCCGAGCAAGCCGACGAGGTCGGTCACTCGGAATTCCGTCCCGAGAACGGCGGCCGTGCGGACGGTCTCGACGGCTTGAGGGGAGAGCGGCCTCACCCTGGCGAGCACCATGTCGGCCAGCTCGGAGGAAACGGGGTCGCCTTCTATTCGGGTGTCGCCGCCTTCGGAAGTGATGCCAGCTCTGCGGGACATCCACCCGTCCGCGATGGCCAGGGCGAAGCCCGGGTTTCCGCCAGCTGCGCTGACAGCCGTTACCAGATTGTTATCCGGTGCGCCCGAGTGATCGCTGATCAGTTCCTGGATGGCGTCGTCGTCGAGGTCCGGAACGGCGAGTCGACTGCCGCGTTGCTCCAGGGCCTGTGCCAGGCCGGCCACCTCGGGCCGCTGACGTCCGCTCCGAAGTGCCGCGACCATGAGCAGCGGCAACAGTTCGG
This sequence comes from Streptomyces sp. NPDC054841, assembly GCF_053611045.1. NCBI lineage: Bacteria > Bacillati > Actinomycetota > Actinomycetes > Kitasatosporales > Streptomycetaceae > Streptomyces > Streptomyces sp. NPDC054841. The sequence goes on from NZ_JBSGZO010000021.1 coordinate 11,929, forward strand.
TGAGGGGGAGCAGCCGGTGCCACAGCTCGATCGAGACGTCATCGGCCCATTGGAGGTTGTCGGCCACGAGTATGACCGGGGAGTCTGCGCACAAGCGCTGCAACCAGGCAGTCAGGTGTCCGGTCAGCGCCGTGAGCGGGTCACTGTCGGTGGAGCCGTTCCCGCGCAGAAGTTCGATGATGCCCTGGCGCTCGGAGTCTACGAAGCTGTCCCAGAGCGCCAGGCACTCCAGGAACGGCAGCAACGGATAGCACTGCTCGGCCTCACTGGCGGCCCCCCAGCGCACCCGGACACCCCGCTCGTGAGCCAGGTCGGCCAGGCGTCTGGCCAGCGCGGTTTTGCCAGCACCGGCCTCGCCTTCGATCAGCAATGCGCCGCCGTTCCTGCTCGAGAGGCTAGCCAGGACGGACTTCAGGTGCGCCACCGCCGCGTCGCGGCCGATCAGTCGGGGCTCGGAGCGCCCGCCAACCCGCCGTGCCGCACGGACAGAGGCGGGACTTGGCGTTCTGGCATGCGGGCTAGCTGCTTCTTGTCGAGTCATAGGCGTGTGACCGGTTCCCGGCATCCGTGCGGCCTCGCGGTTTTACGCAGTACACGCGGCCACCGTTGCTGGCCATTCCCAGCGTGGTGGGTGGCGTGACATGGGGGTTTGAAACGGCTGTGGGGGTACTTCAATGCCGCGGCACGGTACCAACCGAGCGCGGGGAGAGGTGTTGGTTCGCCCAGGAACTGCGCGAGCCGAGGATCAGCATACCCTTTCAGCCATGGATGAGGCCCGAAAGCGACTGGTGGGACGCGCTGAAGAGATATCCGTCGTGACAGCTCTGGCACGGGGCGCGTGGGCCGCGATGGGCGGGGGACTGGTGATCGAGGGTGAGCCGGGCATCGGTACCAGCAGTCTGCTTGCGCAGACCCGGACGCTGGCCGCGGAAGCCGGGTTCCAGGTGGTCAGCGGCAGGGGAGATCCACTGTCGCAGCGGCTACCACTGCACATCTGGCGGGAGGCACTCCATGACGAGGACCAGGGCCTGGCATCGGAGCCCGAGGGGGGATGGCCTGACGGACGCACCGCTGCTGCAGAGGAGCTCTTCGCAGCCGTACGTGCGCGGTGCGCCCGGCAGCCGCTGCTGGTAGCGCTCGACGAACTGCATTGGGCTGACAGCGAGTCGATTGGGCTGTGGCACCGGATCGCCCGTGCCGCGCCCGGGCTTCCTCTCGCGCTGGTCGCCACCGTGCACTCCGGGCAGCGGGCCGCGCCGGTCGATCGGCTCCTCGGTGCACTCCCACGGCTCGGAGTGTCGCACCTGGTGCTGGGACCGCTCGGCCGGGAGCCCGTGGTGAACATCGTGCAGCAGCGCCTCGGTGCGCAGCCCGGCCCCGGGCTGCTGGAACTCCTGGATGCGGCACACGGGAACCCAGCCCATGTGAATACCCTGCTGGAGCTGCTCGAAGAGTCGGACAGCATGGCGTACGTGCAGTCCGGAACGGTGGATCCGGCACCCGGCCGGGTACTGCAGGCACTTAGCCTCACCATGCAGACTCGGCTGGCCCGGATGTCACCGACGGCCCTCGAGGTGGTCAGAGTCGCGGCCGTGCTGGGCGACACCTTCCGACTAGTCGATGTGTCCGAGTTGCTCTCGCACTCGGCGTTCGCTCTGATCGGTCCCGTGGCTGAGCTGCAGCAAGCCGGACTCATCCTTCAGGAGGGCAGCCGGCTGTCGTTCCGTCACCCGCTGGTCCGCGAAGCAGTTCGGCTGAGTATCCCGCTCGCCTGGCGGCATGCGATGCACCGGGAGGCGGCGAGGGTGCTGATCGCTTCCGGGGCCCCGGAGGCAGACATCGCCGCTCAGTTCCTCCTGGCACACGGGATAACCGACGGCGAGACCGTGAACTGGCTGGTGTCGTCCGCACCGATATTGCTGGAGCAGGCACCCGATACTGCCCGGCAACTGCTCAGCCGGGCCTGGACGGAATTGCCTCCGGGCGACGCTCTGCGCTTCGCGTGCGGGTGCCGGCTGATCGACGCCATGCTGTGCCTGGGACGCGGAGGGGAGGCGGTCGACACCGCGCGCCAGGTGCTGGCCACGGCGTCCCGGCCGCCGGAGATTGGCGAGGTCGCCTGGAAACTCGGCGACACACTGCAGGAGCTGGGCCGGACCGAAGAAGCCAGGGCAGTGACTCGTGATGTGCTTCGTCGTGTCGATCTTCCGGCGCCCTGGTTGGGCCGCCTGCAGGCGCTCGACGCGCTGCTGATGGTGTGGGAGGGGCGCTTCGAGGAAGCGGTCCGTACCGCGGCGGGCGCCGAAGCCATCGGCCGGCAGGCCGGAGACCGCATAACCACGGTGCGTTCGCTGCTGGCACGTGCGGTATGCCGGGAACTGTTCCAGGCCTCTGAGGAAGTCCTGGATCTCACTGGCCAGGCCCTCGAACAGCTCGCTGCCAATGACGAAGGCCCCACGGCCGAATCACATCCACCGACCGTCGAGGGGATCAGCGCCCTACCAGCTGGAGTGGCCCCGATCGCTTCCGAGGAGACGGCCAAGCTCCTGGCCCTGAGGATGGTCGCCCTTGCGGAGCGGGATGACATCCACGAGGCCCGAGAGGTCGCCATCCGGGTTCGGGAGCGCATCGACCGCTTCGGCGGTGCTCGCCCGCCTGTGGTGCAGATACGCCTGGCCTGTTTCTTGTGGCGTACCGGGCAGTGGGAGGACGCAATCGCCGAGACACAGCTGCTGCTTCGGCCGGCCACTCAGGCCGGCCCGTTTCGACGTGCTGCCGAAGGTTTGCATGCGCTGCTCTCCGTACACCGCGATGAGCGGCGTGCCTGCGCCGACCTGCTTGAAGGAGCACCAGCGGGCGAGGCCGTGCGGACGCTGCTGGAGCGGCGTCTGGGCCACTACATGGTGCTCGCCCGTGCTCAGGCCGCCGAGCAGGCGGGCCGACCCGAACTGGCCCTGGAACTCCTGGCCCTGGGCATGGACCCGGTCCTGTCCCCCATGCTCGAAGACCGCTGGGCGTGGTTGCCGGACATCGTCAGGCTCGCCATCGAGGTGGGCAAGCCAGACCTGGCTACCGAGGCCTCCCGTATCTGCGCCCTCGACTCCACGGACCGGTCGAGCCCACACCGTGCGATGGCCGCGCTGCACTGCACCAGTCTCCTGACGGGGGACCCTGCGCCGCTCCAGGAGGCCGCCTCCTACTTCGCGTACGCCAGCAGGCCGCACCAGCAGGGCAGGGCCCTTGAGGACGCCGCGGTCCTCCTGGCCCGAGCTGACCAACCTGGCGAGGCGCGAACTGCCCTCGGCGAAGCGCTCCGGATCTACGAGGACTTGACCGCACGATGGGACATTCGGCGCGCTACGGCCCGCGCGGCGGCGACCGGGCTGCGGCTCGGTGGTGTGGTGGCTCGGCGACGTTCATCAGTGGGGTGGGAGAACCTGACGCCCAGGGAGGAGTCTGTCGCCCAGCTGGTGGCTCATGGGCGGTCGAATGAGGAGATCGCCGCAGCCATGGGACTGTCGCCACGGACCGTTCAGACCTATGTTTCTCGCATTTTGGGCAAACTCTCGGCGCGAAATCGAGCTGAGATCGCCCGGGAAGTGGCCTTGTACGCGACGGCGTCATCGCGATCTCGAGGGTAGCGGGAGGGAGCGGCACCCCAGCTCTGCCAACCTGTCCGCCAGATGGCGCATCATCGCAGGTCAGAAGTGCCACAACGGGTCCGGCGGGGCGTCGGGCATCAAGTTGATCTTCATGAGCTCCTGTTCCGTGACGTGAGTGGCTCTGGAGCCTCTGCCGTACCGATTGACCTGCGAGAACTCGCCGTCAGCGAGCACAGCGGGGGTCGGTCGCGAATATGCCTACGCATTACTCCCACAGTGCCTCTGTGCTCTCGCCGCTCGGGGACGCTCGCCTGCCCTCTGGCAGGGGGGTCATCCGGCGGATGTGCGGCCGACACCTCCTCAGTGAGGCTCAAAACCGGCACACCCGCCGTATCCGCGCTGCTTAGGGGAAACAAGATGACCACTGTGACTGCGCCCGTCCTGCCCATGCCGCAGACCGGCGCCATCTCATTCCGGCCCCTCCACGCCCTGCAGGAGCTTCCTGGCAAGGAGCGGAGGGAGCAGATGCCGGAGGTTACTCCGTCAGCCCAGTCCGTTCCGCCTCGTATGTCCGACGACATGTTCCAACGGCAGTGGGAGCTGCACCACCGGCCACTGTTCCGCTACGTCCTCCGTCGCACTTTCGGCGACCGGGCGCTTGCCGAGGACATCACACAGGAGGCATTCATCCGGGCCTGGCAACACCCGGAGGTGCTGGAGCGTGACTGGGAAACCCTGCTGCCGTGGCTAATCAAAGTGGCCCGGAACCTCTGCATCGACACGCTGCGCAGGCGCTCCACCCGGCCGCAGGAGGCCGACCTGGCGGACACGAGTAGCGTCATAGACAAAGCCGATAATGTCGACGCAATCGAGCGCCTGATCGAGGGCCAGGTGGTCAGGGAGGCCCTCGGACGACTGCCGGAAAAGCACCGCGCCGTGGTCGTTGAGCTCTATTTGGCCGACCGCAGCATCGCCGAGGTGTCCGAGATCCTCGGTATCCCGGAGGGCACAGTGAAATCACGCACCCACAACGCGCTGAGGATGCTGCGCAGGATCGTCGAGGCAGCGGATACGGACAAGGGACGGCGGTCGACCCGTCCCACCCGGCTGGCAGTTCGGCGGTCGCCGGACCGGACATCTTCGACAACCTTGTGTTGGGGACCATGAGCCCAGTGACCGGTCCCGTCGGCTGCCGAGGTGGATGGGGCGGCCGCCGCGAGGGGAGAAGCTGGGTTCACGGCGTGCATCCGGCGATCTTGGTGCTCAGGGGTGCGAGGAGTTCCTGAAGGCGCCGGATGCGTTGCTGCCCAAGGACTCTCCAGGGCGCGGCCGCCAGTTCGTCGGTGAGATCCTCGACCGATTGCCGGTGGATGCGGCCGGCTTCGGTCTGGCTGCGGTCGTCATCGAGCAGGCCCCGGGCGGTCAGCCGGTCCTCGGCGGCAGCCCATTCCCGGTCCGCCCACCCTCGGCGCTGCTGGATGCTCGCGCGTTCCTCTCCGCCGGCAGCGGTAATGGTCACCAGCGCTTCCACGCCGTCGAGACCCGCCTGCATCAAGGCGGTCACATGTCCGTCGCCGCGGTATTCCCGGAGGGTTGTGGCCGCCTGCCATAGGGCTAGATGGGGCTGTGGAGGAACGGGAAGGACGGCATTCGCCGCAGCAAGCGGGCGCCCCGGGGTGTCGCACGCCGCGACTGCCGCCGTCACCAGCTCTGCTGCCTCGGCCAGCTCTGCTGAGTCGAGGTCGTCGGCCAGAACGCGGCGGAGTGCTCTATCCACTCCGGCCAGGCGGCGCGCCAGCACCTCAGCGGGCGTCAGCGACTCCCATATCTTGGGAAATTCCCGCGCAACCATCTCTGGGTGAAAATGGTAGAACAGCGCCGCCACAACGCCGGCGTTCACAGCGCCGAGGGGAGCTGCTCGGGCTGCGAAGTAGCCCGTCCACCACGGTTGCATTCCCACTTCCTGGTAGGCGGTGGCCACTTCGGGAGCGAAGAAGACGATCGCATGGACCGGCTCGAGCAGGTCGTGCATCACCCGAGCCGTGCTGCGGTCCGTAACCATCTCATGCATCGCAGGAACTCCTTGCGTCACTGTTCGGGGTCGTCACGAGATCGCGGGCGGAGGTCGATTGAGCAGGGAATCCCAGTGGCTGGGCGCAGTAGTGCAGGGGGAGACGGGTCAAAGCGCCACGGGAAGTGCTGTCAGAGCACGGATATTGGCCACCCGACGGTAGACGAGGCCGGAGGGGGTGTCGGCAGCCTTTGCCGCGCTGGCACCCTCGAGGTGAAGATTTGGGAAACGGGCAGCTATCCGGGGGAATACCACCTGACCGAAGATCAGGGCGATACTAGCTCCGATGCAGTTGTGCAGTCCTACTCCGAATCCCAGATGTCGGATCGGTGGCCGGCGCAGATCCAGGTGCTCCGGGTCGGTGAAGCGCTCTGGATCCCTGTTGGCAGATCCCAGGACCAGGTGTACTCCTTGTCCGCGCTGGATCAAGTGCCCGTCCAGCTCGATGGGCGCAGTGGCTACCTGGGGCACCGCGATATGCACGGGGCAGTCGTAACGCAGGAGTTCGTTGGCTGCCGACTCCGCCAGAGCAGGTTCTTCGCCCAGTGCGGCATACTGGTCGGGATGCCGGATCAGGGCCAGCAGACCGTTGCTCAGGTAGTACGCGATCTTGGGTACGGCTGCCGTGTACAGCAGCCCGACGCTGCCGATAAGTTCGCGGCTGGTCGTGCGCTCGTCTCGGTCACCGGCCGCGATCACGGCTGAGAGCACGTCGTCGGTGGGGTTCTCGCGGTGCTCTGTGATGAGGCTGGCGATGTAGTTGGATCCGTTGGTCGTGAGGTCGTTGAGGGTCTGCGCGGCCGCGAGAGGGTTGGTGCCATAGGTGATGCCCCCGGCGATGGCGATGGCATCGTGGCCCAGCTGCGCTATCGCCTCGCTGTCCTTTTCCGGAGCGCCGGTGACAGCGCCGAAGACCCGGGCGGCCAGCGGGAAGGCGAATTCGTTGACGAAGTCTGTACGGCTGCGGCTGGCCATCTCGGCCAGTAGCTCCTCTGCCAATCCCGTGATGAGCGGCCGGAGTCCTTCGACGGTGCCGGGCCTCAGCACACTGGAGAAGACTTGGCGGAGTCTGGTATGGCGCGGCGGATTGGCGAGCAGCATCTGCCCCTCGAGGCGGTCTGCGTAGACCTGCATCTCCTTCCGGGTCTCGTCGGACAGGCGAATGTAGGTGGAGTTGAACTGCTGCGGTATGACCAGGCGCGGATCACCCATCAGAGTCAGGACATCGGCGTAGCGGGTCAGCAACCAGCCGTTGATGACTGGTTCGAAGTGGACAGGGTCTTCTTGGCGCAGTCGCCGGTAGTACGAATAGGGGTCTGCGACGAAGGAAGGCGACATCGGGCTGAAATGGAGCTCGGCGCGCAATGGAGCATCTCCTTAGCGACTGTCCGGTCGGTGATCCTGCGATGGGGGGTCCTCGGGCCCTGTCAGCTCCGTGACCAGCGATTCGATGCTGGAGGCGCCGTAGACCAGTGCGAAGTCGACCGGCCGTCCCAGCAGGGAGGTGAGGCCGGCGGTGAGCTCCGCGATCGAGAGGGAGTGCATGCCATAGCCACCGAGAGGGGCAGCGGCGTCGACGGACTCTTTCGGAAGCGCGGTGAGTCCGGCGACTCGCTCACGGAGCCAGCCGGATAGCTCTGCGCCTCCGACGGGGGAGCACCAGGACGGGGGCACCGGGGTGGGCGAGGGCGAACGATCCCGGTCGGCAGTCGACGGCGGCGGTCGCGTGCCGCTGAAATACGTCTCGGCCAACTGCTCTGCGTGGGCCAAAACTTGTTCCACCGAGCCGAAGGCCGGGAAGGTATCCGCGTAATACGTGCGCAGTTGTCCCTGGAGCTCGGTCAGCGAGCGGTAGCTCCCTGCCCGCAGGTCGTCGGGGCCGAAATAGGGTCTGCCATGTCGGTCTGCTTGGGCGTGGACCTCGACCAGCCGGCCGCCCAGGCGTGCCATGTCCTCACGGAGCAACTCGATGCGCTCCTGTTCGCCCAGGCCTGGTGCCAGGTACGAAGAGGCCAGATAGACATCCTGATCGGGGTACGGACGGCGCAGCGCCACGCAGTGCCCTCGATGGGCGGCAGAGGTGGCGTTGGGCAGCAGAAGGGCGTCGTCCGCCTGGGCCGAAAGGCCTGTCACGCTGCACAGGGCCGTCTGATAGTCGACTCTGCGGATCCGCGCGGCCAGGTTCTTCTCTTGCCCGCTGGCGTCCAGCAGGTGAATCACCTCGTCCAGGGGCACTGCGATGACCAGCCGGTTCGCCTCCACCGTGCCGATGCCGGTCTGTACCGTGACCCGGCTGGAGGAACGGCGGATGTGTTCGATGTCGACCGAGCAGCGAACATCGCGTAGCGATGCCGCCAGGCACTCCCACAGCTGCCGCCAGCCCCCGGTGAGTAGGAAGTCCGTCCCGTTGCCCAATGCGGTTGGATTGCCGGGCAGCCCGGCCAGCAACTGTCCTCCAGCCTCGACCCAGCTGAGGAAGTAGAGGGCGGGCATGTCCTCGTCAAGATAGCCGTGCCCCTCGGCGGTGTACCGCTGGCCCAGTGCCTCGGCCACCACATCGAGCTCCTGTTCCGCTAGCCACTTGGCAGCCGGCGCTGCCAGGACCGTTTCCGAGTGGGCCAGCCCAGGCTCGTCGATATGGGGGAACAGCGCCTCGCGCGTCGGAAGATAGACGAAGGCCGCACGGCGAAGCGTCGATCGCTTGGCCGCCGTGCCGTCGAGCTGCAGCACCGCGGGCGGCATGGCGGCTTCGATCGGCGCACGGCAGGCGGTTACGAGGGCTGCTACTCGACGGTCGGCGCTCGAGAACCGCGGGGACTCGATCTCGTACTCGCGGCCGGCGACGCGCACGACGTCACCTGTCCAGCCACCGAGCTCGTCCTTGAAGTCCAGTACGGTGACGGTGTATCCGGCTCGCTCCAGCTTGACGGCGAGGGTGAGCCCAGCCGGTCCGGCGCCGATGATGCACACCGCACCGTCCTGAGGTGTGGAGTCCGGGAGCGAGAACGCCGAGGTCACTGGGGGGGCCTCCCCGCCGCTTTGGGGGCAGCTGGGGAATCGGACGATTGACGGGCGCTCCGCCGATCCCACACCCACCACGTGGTGGAAGTCGACAGCGCTGTGCCGTCCAGGAAGTGTTGCCGGCAGACGTGCCGTCGCACTTTACCGCTGGTGGTCTTGGCGACGAGACCAGGGCGGCCCAGAACGACTGCCAGGGGGACGACGTGGTGCTCGGTGGCTAGAACATGTCGCACGGCGCGGCCCACCTCTTCGAGGAGGGCCGCGGAGGGTTTGGCTGTGCGGATTTCCGCAAAGAGCACGACATCGCTACCGGGCTCGCTATCGACCTCTCCGGTTGCATGCGCGGTGACGGCGGCGACCCCGCCGGGGCGGATTGCCGGATGACAGTCCCGCACGGTGTTCTCCAGGTCTTGTGGGTAGAGGTTGCGGCCGAAACTGATGATCAGATCCTTGATTCGACCAGTGACGTAGAGCTCGCCGTCGTGGAGGAACCCCAGGTCGCCGGTACGCAGAAAGGTGCCCGACCTCTCGGAAGCCTCTGCTGCGTCCGACGCTTCTGACCCGCACGATTTCTCCGAGGGCTCCAGGACGGCCTGGAAAACGGCAGCGCTCTCCTCCTCCCGGCCGAAATAGCCCGCGGCCTTGGTGGGGGAGTCCACCCAGATCTCTCCGACCTCTCCAGCCGGGCAGCGCCGTCGGCTTTCCGGATCGACTATCTGCAGGCGCTGTCCTTGCTTGGTGACCCTGCCGCAGCTGGCCAGGCGCACGGTGGCCCCGGACTGGGGAGCACGCGACTCACAGACGACCACTTGACCGCTCTCCAGCGCCTGACGGTCGACCGTGAGCCGGTTCCGCCCGCCCATGGTCACGCTGACGGTGTGCTCCGCCAGTCCGTACGCGGCATAGAAGGCGTCCGTGGGCAGGCCTGAGACGGCGAATGCGTCAAGGAAGGCGTCTACGGTGTCGGGCCGGATCGGCTCGGCCGCGGACATGAGGACGCGCAGTGCGCTGAGGTCCCATGTCCGGCGCTGCTCAGCAGTCGTCCGTCGCAGGGCGAGGTCGAAGGCGAAGTCAGGTGCAGCAGTGTGCGTTGCCCGTACGCGCGACATGACGTCGAACCAGGTTGCCGGTCTAGCCAGGAAGGCGAAGGGCGACAGCAGATAGGTGTGTGCGTTGCCCGCAGCGGTACTGAGAATCACGCTGATCAAGCCCATGTCATGGTAGGGCGGCACCCAGAAGACACCTCGGGCGTCCGCTCCCAGCCCCAGGTCGGCGGCATTGGCCCGGATTTCTGCCGTCAGGTTCCCGTGCGTGATCTCCACTCCTCGCGGTGCGGTCGTGGACCCTGAGGTGTACTGCAGGAACGCGGTCTCCGCCGGTCCGCTCGGCCGGTACCAAGCCCGGTGCGCGGCGGTGGCTGTGCCTGTGCTGCGGGAGCCAATACGATGCCACGGCAGTGCGGGCCAGCCGGCTGAACTCGCTGATGCAAGGGTGAGCTTCGCAGCGAGCGAGCCTGCGGTACGGGCGCGCTGGTAGGCGGCGTTGGTCAGTACCGCGGTCGCCTCGCAGTCCGCTGCGATCGCGGCGAAACCGCGAAGTTCTCGCCCTGGCCGCATGGGGTTGGGCGGGTACACCGGCACGGGAACGGAGCCGTGGGCCAGACACCCGAGGAAGGCCCGGACGAAATCCAGTGACGGAGGACAGGCCAGCAGAACCCGGTCGCCGGGGTACAGCCCGTGCTCCTTCAGCTGCCCCGCCACGCTGCTCACGCCGGACACCAACTGGCTTGCCGTAACGTGCTCCTGATCCTGTCCACCTTCGTCCACGAACGTGAACAACCGCTGGTCGGGGAAGCGTGTGGCCACGTCCAGCAGGTGTGACAGCACGCACCATGCCGGCATTTGCTCTTCGGTCATAACAACCTCTGACGGAACATGGTTGGGAGATCGTCTGGCTTCCGGTCCGGCTCCGGTGCATAGAGCGTCCTGGCCGGACTCAGCCTCATGTGCTGCCGTCCACATCGGCTTCCTCCGAGGGAGAGTTGGTCATGACTAGCCGTCGCTGGGCCTCCGGAGGGTGTGCTCGAGTGGTATTGAGCCGCAGGCCTGGGTGGCTTGAAGGGAGTGGGTTGCGCGTGAGCATTAGAGTCCCCGGCAAGCGTCTCGTCAAGGTTTCAACATCGCAACTTTCGTTGAAACTCTGGGAGAGCTGTGTGCGGTCGTCTGACCGTGACCCCTCCAGCAGGCTATGTCGAGGCAGGCCGCCTTCCCGGGCGGTTGCATCGAGCCGCGCGCGGTTGAGCCGGCACGCCCGGGGAGTGGACAAGTTCCGCGTTCAATAAATGAAGGCGACGTAAGGAATTGGCCACGCCAGCTGGTCGGCGTAAATTGACTGATCCTCACCGCTATCAGGAGGTGGTTGCGATGAGTTACCGTACCCCCTTGCGTCCGTCGACCGGACTGCTCGCATCGAACGTCCGGCGGGTCGCGGTGATCGGTGGCAGCCGAATCCCCTTCGCCCGTGCCGGTGGGCCCTACGCCACTGTCAGCAGTCAGGAGATGCTCACCGCTGCCCTTCATGGCCTTGTCGAAGGGTACGGATTGCGCGGCCAGTTGCTCGGCGAGTTCGTAGCTGGAGCGGCCATCAAGCACAGCCGGGACTTCAACCTCGCCCGCGAGAGCGTCCTCGGCAGCGCGCTGGATCCGCGTACCCCCGCCTACGACATACAGCAGGCATGCGGCAGCAGCATGCAAGGCGTCATCATCGTCGCCAACAAGATCGCTCTGGGCCAGATCGAGTGCGGTGTCGCAGGCGGGGTCGACAGCGCCAGCGACATGCCCCTTAGCGTGCACGAAGGGCTGCGCCGAATCCTCTACTCGACTCGGCGGGCGAAGACTCCGGGCGCACGACTGCGCGAACTGGCCCGGATCCGGCCGCGGCACCTCATCCCCTCGATTCCCAGACCCACCGAGCCACGCACCGGCCTGTCGGTGGGTGAGCACGCCGCTCGCACGGCTGATCAGTGGGGGATCGGCCGCGCGGAGCAGGACGCCCTGGCCGCGGTCGGCCACCAGCGGCTCGCGACCGCGTACGAGCGCGGTTTCCTGGATGATTTGGTGGTGCCATTCCGAGGTCTCACCCGGGACCAGAATCTCCGTCCCGACTCCACTGCCGACGGGCTCGCCCGGCTGAAGCCGGTGTTCGGCCTCGATTACGACGAGCCAACCATGACGGCGGGCAACTGCACCCCACTCACGGACGGCGCCGCGGTCGTGCTGCTCGCGAGCGAGGAATGGGCGCATGAGCGCGGCGTGGAGCCACTCGCCTACCTGACGGCCTGTGAAACCACTGCGGTTGACTTCGTCGAGGGCCAGGACGGGCTGCTGATGGCGCCCGTCTATGCCGTGCCACGAATGCTCGAGCGGGCCGGGCTCGGCATCGAGGACTTCGACCTGTTTGAGATCCATGAATCGTTCGCCTCGCAGGTGCTGGCCACCCTCGCCGCCTGGGAGAAGCACGGCCTCGCACCGGTGGACAGGGGCCGGCTCAACGTGGTCGGCTCCTCGCTGGCCACGGGGCACCCATATGGGGCGACGGGCGCACGGATCGTCGCGACCCTCGCCAAGCTGCTGGCAGAGCGCAATGGACCGGCCGCGGTCTCATCTCCCTCTGCACGGCGGGCGGCCAGGGGGTGACGGCCATACTCGAACGGCCCGACCCGAGTGTCGACTTGTCTGCCAGGGTGTGATGCAGGGCCGACCCCGCCCCAGCATCGGCGGGCTGGCAGCGTTGCCGAACCAGGAGGTCCACCCCCGGTGGTGAGGGCTGCGGGCGAGTCGGCCGGGCGGCCTGGACCGAGCCGGTGGCGTCGGTGGGCTTGAAAGTTGCCCGCGGACCTGGGCAGGTGGGGGCCCGCTTCTGTGGTCTGTTCTCACTCGACCCCCAACCCTCCCAGTCACAGCATCAGGCGTCCAGGTCGTGGGGGACCAGTAGCCCGCGACTGAAACCAAGAGCCACCGCGTGCGTTCGATTGGCTGCGCACATGGCCCTGCAGAGAGCCCTTATGTGGTTCGGTACCGTGTCGGTGGCCACCGACACGGCTTCGCCGATCTCCCGGTTTCCCCATCCGCGGGCCAAACACCGCAGCAGCATGATCTGACGGGAAGTCAATCTACCGCTAACTCCGCGCGACTGCGGCCGCGCCGTCAGGGATCCCGGCAAGGGACTGGTGAGCGCCTGGCCCCATGCTGCCTGCACGGTTGCTATGGCCAGATCCCTGAGCTGACTCATCGTGGCGGAGGGTGCGTGGACCTCGGCCCACGCACCCAGCACCTGTACCACGTCCTCGCAGGACACATGGGTGGATCCGGAATGGTCGCACCGGCCGGGAGCCGTCCGCAGCGATGCCTTGTCCGCCTGCGGTGCCTGACTGCCGATTGTCATTCTGGGCCCCTTCATCTGTCCCGTCGTGAAGCCGACCGGCAGTACACGCGGGCTCGCTCTGGCTGCATCAATTGACACGGACCGGCGCGCCGCTTGAGCCGGATACGTCCGCCGATGACACGACGCAGCAGTGGTCGCCGAGCTCTAGCTCCCCGATCGCTACCTCCTTCAACGCTCGCTTTCGGAGCGTGGTTCATCCCCCGGGCACATGCCTGCAGCGGCATTGGCATGTGATCAGCGTGAACCGGCCAGCCGAGCCGGCCGTTGAACCATCCGAGCCACCACCGCGGTCGGCTCGGCTTTAGGAATTCGGTAGGGGATTATGGCGCGAATCAGCAAGGGGCGGCAGAGGCAAAGGTTCTGGATCGTGCTCGGCGCCGCGGTGGCGCTGGTCATTCCCCTGGCTCTGACAGTCGGGGGAGTGCTGCAAGGCACCGGCACCGACCAGTCGGTCGTGCAGGCGGAGCGCCGCGGTGTGCGCTACCTGGGGCCCCTGACCCGTCTGCTCGCTGTCTTGGCCGACGAACAGTCGGCAGCTGTTCAGAGCCGTCCGCGCTCGCCGAAGAGGCTCACCGCGGCGATCTCTGCTGTGGACGGCGTTGACCTTGCTGAGGGCAAAAAGCTGCAGGTGAACCAATTGTGGGCGGATCTGCGTCCGAGGGCCGAGGCGCTGGAACGCCATGACGAGACGGGCCGCACGGCCTACCGGGACTACGCCATCGTCGTCGACCTCGTCACGCAGTTGCTGATCAAGGTCAACGACAACTCCAACCTCATCCTCGACCCGGGTCTGGACAGCTACTACATGATGGATACCCTCTCGCTGAAGTTGCCCCTGATCCTTACGGACGCCGGGCGCCTGGCTGACCTGGTCCACCTGACCGAGACCGGCGGCAAGAAGGGCATCCCCGACCGCGACCAGATCTTTGCTCTGCGCTACCAGATTGCGAGGAACGCGGACTCCGTCGGGACAGGCCTGCGGAAGAGCTTCACCTCCACGTCCAGTGGCTCCCTGGGCCCCGCTCTGCTGGGCAAAGTTGACGGCTTCAGCAAGGCGGCCGCTGTTCTGGCGCCCGACACTTCCTTGGTAGACGCCCCCGCGAATTTTCCCAAGGCCGCTGCGCTCGCAGAGTCTCGGCAGGAGCTTCGAGACACCATCGTTGAGCTGGACGAGGCCGGGCTTGTCGAACTCGACAAGCTTCTGCAGATGAGGGAGCAAGACATCGGAGCCACGCGGCTCGGGACGCTCGCCGGCTCCGGCGGCTGTCTACTGATCGGAACGGGGCTGCTGTGGACCGCTCTGCGTTACAGCACTCCGACACCGGTGGAAAAGGACGCGGACGACGCCCCTACGACGATCGAGGCCCGGCACCGTTCCGCGCGGCATGCCCACGCGCAGCGGGAGTCCTCCGCAGATGCGAGCAAGCCGAAGTGGTTGCCGCCAGGGAGCGCGGGCGCTGGATCGTTTGCCGAAGCCGCACCTAGGCAGGGAGAGTTGACATGATCTTCCGTAGGCTGCTTGTCCGTCAAAGACTCAGGGTCCTCGTCCTGGTTCCCACAACGGCGCTGCTGCTCACGTCGACTCCCGTCGTGTGGCGGCAGGTCGCAGACGCGCGCAGCGCTGCAGCGACAGCTTCGCTCATGCGCAGCGTCGGCCAGGCCAATCTGCTCATCGAGCAGTTGCAGCAGGAGCAACTGCTGTCGGTGACCTATGTCGCGTTTCGGTGGAGTCATCCCTCCCGGGTGGTCCAGCAATCGGCCGCAGTCGACAACCAGGCACACATCCTCCGCTCGCTCGAGGGCGGCCGAACTCCCCCGCGTGTGGGAGCAGCGCTGGACGACCTGAAGAAGCTGACGTCGCTGCGGTCCCAAATCCTGCAGCGATCGATCGGTCCGGATGCCGTGAACACCTCGTTCCAGACATTCATCAGATCGCTCATCGGCAGTCTGGGCCTGTACGACCCAGGCCAAATCCAGGATGCGACGGCCGGCCGACGTGCCGCGCTCGAGGCACTCCTGCTCAGCAACCTGGCCAGCAGCAGCAAAGGCGCCCATCTGCTGGTCGCGGCCGCTGAGCCGAGCTCACGCGCTGACTCGCTGGCCCGCGCCGAAGCCCGGGCGGAGACAGGTAGGTCCGATGCCTCCCGCTTTCTCTTGCTGGGTGCGCCCGAAGACGTCGACCTGTTCAAGCTCGCCACGGGTGGGCCAACGGCGCAACGTGTTGACGCCCTGGCTGCTGTGATCTCCGCCGCCTCCGAGGGAGGGCACCCACCTCGTAGCCAGCCGGCCGAGTTGGTCAGCGAACTCTTCGACATGGTCAGTGCACAGGCCCGGTTGCGTCTCATGATCGAAGACAAGATCGTTCGAGATGTGGTCAGGGATGCCGAACGCGAAGCGTCCAGCGCTCTCACTGTCGCGCTCATTGTGGCCACAGTTGTGTCGCTGCTTGCGGGCAGCGTGTTCCTTCTGGCTGTCTCCATGGGCCGATCGATCGCGTTCCCACTCCAGCGGCTGACTGAGGCAGCGCGGGAGGTCGCGGAGGTTGCCCAGGCTGAGCTGGCTCGCGTGGCCGACGACGAACAGCAGGATGGTGCTCCTGCGCAACTGGCCGCCGTAGGGATCTCCTCCGCCGATGAGATCGGTGAGCTGGCGCGTGCACTCGACGAGGTGCAGGTGACAGCTGCCCGTCTGCTGGAGCGCCAGGTTCAGAGCCGCCGGAACGTCGCATCGATGTTCCGCAGTATCGGGCGGCGCGCGCAGAATCTGACCGGGCGCCAGATAGCCTTGATTGACGCACTGGAGAAAGACGCCACCGATCCCGATCTGCTGGAGCGGCTGTACCGCCTGGATCACCTGTCGAGCCGCTTGCGCCGCAACGCGGGGAGCCTCGTCGTCCTCTCGGGCTCTGCTGAACCGGTCGTCGCTTCGGAACCACTTGAGGTCGTCGACGTCATCCGCTCGGCACTTGCCGAGATCGAGGAATACACCCGTGTCACGCTGGCTGGACCGCCTGCGGCCCTGCTTCGCCCCGATATTGGCCCAACGCTGGTCCTGCTGCTTGCGGAGCTCTTGGAGAACGGGGTCTCGTACTCGCCTCCCACCACCCAGGTTG
Source organism: Streptomyces sp. NPDC054841 (assembly GCF_053611045.1). NCBI lineage: Bacteria > Bacillati > Actinomycetota > Actinomycetes > Kitasatosporales > Streptomycetaceae > Streptomyces > Streptomyces sp. NPDC054841. Next base: position 28,178 of record NZ_JBSGZO010000021.1, read on the forward strand.
AGGTCTACGGACAGGTCACCCAGGACGGCCTCAGGCTGGCCTTGGTCGATCACGGGGTCGGGATGTCCCCTGAGCAACTAGCCCAGGAGAATGCTCGACTCGTACGCCGAGAGCGCCTCGATCTTGCTCCCACGGATGTGCTCGGACTCTTCGTGGTCGGGCGACTGAGCCGCCGGACCGGAATCGAGATCAGGCTCGGGAACACACCGAACGGAGGTGTGACCGCGCACGTGAAGATCCCCGGCCGCTACCTGCTGGACCAGGTGCCGGCCGCCCCCCTTCCCCGGACTGATCTCAGGCCGAGGTCACAGGCCACAAGGGTCCACCTCCCTGAACGACCGCCGCCGCTCCAGGCTTCCACGTCCCCGCCCGCAACGGCGGAGCCGCCTCAGCTGCCACACCTGGGCGCACCACCGTCGACTCAGTACCCGCACGATTCCGTCGGACCGGGAAACCTGCGCAGGCGTCAGCGCGGTGCGCGGCTGGGCACGTGGGCGGGGCAGGGGAACACCAGCTGCGCCGTCCCTGATCGGCCGCAGCCCGTTTCCTTCGATGCCGACGCCGTACGAGAGGCGATCGAGCAGTTCGAAGCCGGGGAGCTGCAAGCCCGCAGCGACCCCGTTCCAGGCGAACTGACCTTGGCCCCTGGTCAGGAGTCACCGCTTCTCGAGGCACGTCAGGCGGTGCGCGCTACCTTTCCCGATGCCGCTGCCCCCGGAACGCTGCCCGTTGCCGCGGGCGGACAGTTGTCACAGTCAGTGCGTCTTCGCGTACTGCGGTCCGCGGCGGCCGCGGTGCTCCGGCCTGAGTCCCTGGCCCTGGTACGTCCCCGGGAGCGCCGCCCCGGTCCGATGGCGTCAACGCACGGCGCCAATGAGCGACAGTCAGCGCCTCCCAGTGAGGATCGCGGGCAGCACCGGACGCCGGCGGCATCCGAGCAGCAGAGTCAGGGGCTGGTGCGCAGGGTGCGGGGCGCCAATCTGCCGCCAGGGCTCACCCTGGCCCGCGGGCTGAACTCGCCCACGGCACAGGCGGATCCTGAGGTGGCACGTACCGAGATCGAGGAGTTCGAGGCAGGCGTCGCACGTGCCCTGACCTCGCCTACGGAGAAAACCGGACCGGAGGACGGAAGATGGAACTGAACAGCAAGCAGTCTCACGATCTCAGCACAGAGGCCAGGGACTTCACCTGGCTGCTGAATAGATTCGCGGGCCGGACGAGCGGCGTTGCCGACGCGATCGCCGTCTCCTCGGACGGACTGCTCATCGCTGCGTCGGGATCACGTGAACGAGCGGACTCCGACCGGCTGGCTGCCATCGTCTCTGGGATGACGAGCCTAGCGGGTGGAGCCTCGGGAAGTTTCGGGCTCGGGCCCTTGAATAAGGTCATCGTCGATCTGGCGGAGGGATATCTGCTGGTGATGGCGGTGGGCGCTGCGTCCGTGCTCGCAGTGATCGCAGCCAAGTCCGCCAGTCTGGGGACCATCGCCTACGAGATGACCCTCTTCGCCAATCAGGCCGGAGCGGTTCTGACCCCCCAGCTCATCAACGAACTCAAGAACTTCGCTCAGCTGTGACGCGCAGAGCGATTGCTGGTGGTAAGGAGTCACCAATATGCGCCCGTACCTGTCCCGACGTCGCAGACCGGTGGAGTCAGGCGTTCCCGAACCCGTAGCACCCCGACTGCGACCGTTCCTACTGACCGCGGGCCGCGTGCGCCCCGACGAGGACCCCTTGGCCCTGGAGACCCAGGTGCTCACCACACTGATCGGGCGTAACGGGACGCGGCTGCTGAGTCCCGAGTGCTGTGCCATCGTCGAGCTGTGCGCGCAGCCGAAGTCCCTGGCGGAGGCCGCAGCGCTGCTCGGACTGCACCTGAACGTTGTCCAGGTGTTGGTCGGGGACCTTCACACGAGTGGGTGCCTTGCTGTTTACCTTCCCGACTTCGAGGCATCGCGTGATGCCGTCACTATCAAGAGGATCATCAGTGCACTCGAATCCTACTGCTAGTGCGCGACCGGAAGGGTCCGCGCGACGTGCACCACTTCCGGTAAAAATCGTCATCGCCGGTGGCTTCGGGGTGGGTAAGACTACGACGGTGGCCAGCATCTCCGAGATTGCGCCGCTTACCACCGAGGCGCGCATGACTGAAGCTGCTGCCGGCGTGGACGACTCCAGCCAGACCCCGAACAAGGTGACCACCACGGTTGCCATGGACTTTGGCTGTATTACTGTCGACGACAGTCTGAAGCTCTACCTGTTCGGCACACCGGGCCAGGACCGCTTCGGATTCATGTGGAATGACCTGGCGCGAGGAGCGATCGGGGCCATGGTCATCGTGGACAGCCGACGCATCGAGGACTGCTTCGCCGCTGTGGACTACTTCGAGGAGTTGTCGCTGCCATTCGTCGTTGCCGTCAACCTATTCGACGGTCTGCTCGAGCATGACATCGAAGCCGTCAGATGGGCACTGGACGTGGAGTCGAATGTTCCTGTGGTTGCTTTCGACGCCCGGGACCGGCGCTCGGTGCGGGACGCACTGCTGGCGGTGCTCCGGGAGGCGCTGCACCATGCTGATCCCGAGAGCCCCTCCGGGCAAGAGGTATGAGGAGCGACTGTGTACTCATTCGAACGTCTGGAGAGACTGGAGCGGTGGCACCGTCGCTTCGATGAGCTGGCGGCGGAGCCGAGCCGCATTCCAGTCGAGAGCCGACTGGCGGCGGAGGGTTTGCTCGCTGCCGCACAGCGCGTCGCGCGTCGCTGGCCTGGAATGACGTTGCTACTGATCGGGGTCTGCGGCGACGACGCATCGGGGTTCCGGGTCAGTGCGGACTCGGGCGAGGTGGAGACGGTCCGGTTGGAGGGGCCCGACGTGCCACGGGCACAGTGTCGAGCCATCGCGGCCCTCCCGCCGGGGGCTGGGCCGGTGGACAAGGACGGTAAACCAACCCCTCCGCCGACCGAAGACTATCGGCAGGACCCGCCCGAGACCTTGGTTGTGGATCGCATAGTCGAAATGCTCCGTACCGACCCCGCTCGGCTGATCAGAAGGTGGCCGGTCTGAGTAGGCGCCTCACGCTCTCCGACTTCCGTTTGGTTACCCAGGCCAAAGCATGCGCTTGTCGTTCATCCGCGAGGCCTTCACCGCCACCGGCCCGGCGGCCGTGGTCACCGACTGGGCTGGAGATAACCGTTGCGCACCGCCAGACGGCGGCCGTTCCCGTCCCGCCGGTAAGCCAACTCGGCTATGTAGGCATTGACTTCGGCCGCCAGGGCAGCGGCCAGTATCCGCCTCGCCCCTGCACGGACGATCTCGTCGATCAGGGGGCCGCTCGGGGGTGACCGACGTCGGCATTGACTACGTCGAGCACGGGCGTGCCTTTCCGGCCCGCGCTGCGAACGCGGGCCTACTCGGTGACCTTGAATCGATCACTCGGGAAGGTACGCCCTTCGCGTCCAACCCGAGACCGATCCACAGGTGCTGAGCATTGCTCGCCAGCGCAGCTGCGGACGGCGATTGCCCGGGCCTACCAGCTTGCCGCCGACGGCACGACCATGGCGTTGTCACTTACGAGCGGGCCTTTCGCCCGTGCCGCTGCCGGCCTGTTCTCTTCATGACGGGGGATCGAATCGTGGAGCACAACAGCCCGAGGAGTTGCTCACGGCACCGCGCAGGCGCAGAAATTCCTGTCCAGCGCCGTCTGTCCCTGTGATGTCTGAACCTCGGTGGACAGGGCGTCGTAATCCGGAGCGCTGGGGGGCTTCCCGAGCACACATGCTGGCCCGGCGCCCTCGTCTCCTCGGCGCATGGGCGCGATGCCCGAGGAGGGAAGGTTCATGAAAAATCATCACGCCGTAGTGACGGCGGCCGCGCTGCTGGCTGTAACCGTCACAGGTTGCGGGGATGACGGTTCGCTGACCGGCTCGGACGGCAGCGCTCCACGCTCCGGGTATCTGGTGAATGCCGATGCCAAGGTCGAGGGGTCGACGACAATCGACAAGGCCATCTCACGTGGCGGACTGACGATCGGTGTGAAGGCCGATCAGCCGTTCCTGGGCTACGAGGACCGTTCAACTGGCACCCGCACGGGTTTCGACATTGAGATCGCCAAGATGGTTGCTGCGGAGTTGGGCTTCTCAGAATCACAGATCACCTGGAAGACCATCACCTCGGCCGATCGCGAGACGGCCATCTCGCGCGGTGAGGTCGATTACTTCGTCGGCGCGTACACCATCAATGAGAAGCGCAAGGAGAAGGTCTCGTTTGCCGGCCCCTACTATCTTGCGGGCCAGGACCTCTTGGTCCTCAAGGACAACTCCGACATCACCGGCACGGAATCGACGAAGGGAAAGAAGGTGTGCTCGGTGGCCGGAACAACCTCGATCGATCAGATCAGAACGTACGGCGCTGAAGTCGTCGCTGCCGAAGTCGAGGCGCAGTGCGTGAGCAAGCTCCTGGCGGGCACGGTGGACGCTGTGACGACCGACGACGCAATACTCAAGGGCTATGCCGCTCAGCACGAGGGGCGGCTCAAGGTCATTGGCAAGACATTCTCCAAAGAACCGTACGGTATCGGCCTGGCCAAGGATGACAGCGCGCTGCGCGAGGCGATCAACGACGCGCTCGAGGCCGTGGAACACGACGGCTACTGGAGCAAGGCATACAACGCCACGCTCGGCAAGTCAGGCGCCCCTCTCTCGGAGCCCCCGATGGTTGAGCGCTACTGATTCCGCCTTTGGTGGTCCGCATGCAGTGACCCGTTCGGACGGCATGCGCGCAAAGGAATCGACGAGCGATATTCCTGAACGCTCACCTGACTCCGGTTCTGCAGGAGTTGACGGACGCAGGTCTCGCCATGAAAGGGGCATGGAGTGCTTCCAGGGGTGTTGGACGAAACGCACGGGCTGGCTCCGGCACCACCGATGATTGCGTCATGACCAGCGAGCGCGGGAGGAATATGCAGAGTGCAGCCGCTGTTGGCAGTCACCGGATCGCAGGGAGGAGCCGGTCGTCCAAGAATCGAGCGGGCCGGCATGGGCGGCGGCACCGGCGCCATCAGGGTCCCCGGGTGTCGCCCACCGACGTCGCCGCGGAGCTCCTGATCACTGTCGGGCTGATGGTTGCGCTGTTCTTGGTTTACGAGGTCTGGTGGACCGGACTCCAGTCGTCTCGTAATACAGAGGCCGCTACAGCCGACATCGTCAGGCAGTGGGCCGAAAGACCCCAGCTCGGGGCGTCGCAGCTGCCACGACGCCCTTCTCCGGGTGAGATCTTCGCGATTGTGCACCTCCCAAGCCTGGGCGTGCGGGCGCCCATTGCCGAAGGCGTTAACAAACGCACCGTTCTGGATAAGGGCCAGGTGGGACACTACCCGGGGGGCATGTACGGGGTATTTCCCTGGGAGCCGAAGGGGAATTTCGCTGTGGCCGCCCACCGCACCACGCATGGCGAGCCTTTCCGGAACCTCGATCGTCTCAAGCCGGGCGACACAGTGGTGGTCGAGACCGCTGCGTACTACTACACGTATATGATCACCAGCAGGCTGGAGCAGACTCCGCCGTCGAATGTCTCCGTGCTCGACCCGGTTCCGGCGGGTGCCGGTTTTCAACGCCCTGGGCGCTACCTCACCATGACGACGTGCACGCCGCCGTACAGCGTGCGATTTCGATTGGTGGTCTGGGGCAGGCTGGTGGATGAACGCCCTCGCGGAGACGGTAAGCCGACAGCTTTGCAGCAGAGCTGATTCCCACCTTCTTCCATGGGGCGAGCTTTGACCGGTTACCCGGCGAAATGGTCCGCTTCGCACCTTTGGTGGCAGAGCAGTGCCGGCAATCCCGGGGTAGGCCTGGAGTGCTGATCCGCCCCTGGGGTCGCTGGATGAACTCGTCGGCGTCAGTACTGACGCGGGTGTGAACTCGCGTCTCGAATTCGGCGTAGCCAGTGAAGAAGCGTGGTCGTGAAGAACAGGCCTCGCTGCGAATTTCCACAGCTTCATGCAGCACATACCCACAAAGGAGGCCGATGATGGGTAGCAGTATCGGCATCAGGACCATTGCCGTCAGCACCTGCGTCGCAGTGCTCGCAGTGTTCAGTGCGGCGGGCAGCGCGTTCGCCTGGGACGAGGGAGAGGCGGACCTCAAGACCGAGTGCCGGGTGGACCCCGAGCACGTGGTGTTGCAGGTCATCAACAAGCACGAAAAGCACGAGGGTGACTACACGCTTCGGCTGAACGGCCGCGATGATGTCGAGTTCCGCGGCACCGTCGAGCCACTGGGCACCGAGCGCGTCACGGCGCCTTGGTACGGTCCAGGTGACACCTGGACCCTTCGCATGGCTGAGCTGACCGTCGAACTGCCCGTGGGTGATGTGCCACTCTGCGAGGGGACGACTCCGACGCCGACCAAGACACCCACGCCCACTCGGTCCCCGAGCCCGACGCCGACGGCTGTCACACCGACCCCGACCCCGACCAAGCCTTCCCTGGCTCAGACTGGAGGCAACACGGGCGAACTCGCGGCGGTGGCGGGCGCAATTCTCCTCGCAGGTGGTCTGGTCGGCTTCCTCGGCACCCGCCGCCACGCCCGCCGGCATTCACCCGAATTGGTTGATCAGGACACTGCCGATTGATCAGACGGAGGTTGCCTGTCACCTTTCCGTGATTTCTCCACCGGATCTGGGTCCCGCTCATGCTCGTCCTCGGTATGAGCGGGCCCGTGGCGTTCGTGGTGCCTTCGACGATGGGAGGCGGAGGCACCGGCTCCCGTGGTGGCGCGGTACCGAAGTCGGACGGCCAATGGCAGTTAGTTAGGCGACCGGACGGAAACTCGGGGTGGGTGTGTGGCGGGGTGATGGAGATCACCGATTGGCCCCTCACCACCCGCCCGTCAGCGAGATCGTGTTTTGGCGATCGTGACCGACAAGGCAAGTAAATGGGGAGGCAGGGCACACCGGTGTCACGCCGTCCGCGCTTGCGGTATTGGTAGTGCTCCGAGCCCATTGTTCACCGGCTTGTGGGGCGGATACCTTGTTGGCGCGCGAGCTGCCCGGATTGGCAGCCGTGCCCTGTGGGGAGGGCTCGATGACGACCTTGTACTTGTGCTCCAACCTGGATCCGCTGGTTGGTCGGGCTGCCGAGCGGGCGGCGTTCGGCGAGTGTGTGGAGTCCCTGGGCCAGGGGGCGGGGGCCGCGCTGCTGTATGGCGCGGACGCGGGGGTGGGTAAGACGGCACTGCTCCGTAGCTGTGTGGCCGATGCCGTGGCGGCAGGTTGCACTGTGGCGTGGTGGAGCGCGCAGCCATTTGAGGGGACAACGCCGCCGTTGCATCCGTTCATCTCCGTCGGAAATGACGCGTCCGTGCCCCAGGAAGTGGCCGATGGGCTGCGGGAGGTCCGGCTCTTGTTGGAGGAACGCCGTGCGGGGGCGGGTGATCCGGGGGCGGTCGCGGTCGAGCGGTTGATCAGGGCCCTGACCGCGCAGGCCGTGAAGGGTCCGTTCATCGTGGTGGTGGAGGATCTGCATTGGGCGGATACGCACACATTGTTGCTGTGGCATCGATTGGGGCGTGCCGCGCGGCATGTTCCGTTGCTGCTGGTGGGCAGCTATCGGCCGGGCAGCCATGTCAAGGAGCTGGAGCTACTGATCGCCGATGTCCGCCGTAGCGGGGCGGTGGTGCATCAGCTGGGTGCTCTGTCGAGGGAGGAGGTCTCGGAGCTGGCGGCTCAGCGGTTGGGAGGTCGTCCGGGGCCGGTGTTGTCGGAGTTGTTGGACCGGGCATCGGGGAATCCGCTGTATGCCACGGCGTTGGTGGATCTGTTGCGGAGCCAGGGGCAGCTGGTGCCGAGTGGTGAGGGGGGGATGGATACCAGGACGGAAGCGGTACCTGCTGAGTTTCATGGCGTGCTGCTGTCCCATCTTGAGTATCTCAAGCCTTCGGTGCTGGAGACTTTGCAGGTTGCGGCGGTGTTGGGTGGAGAGTTCGCTGCCGAGCATCTGGCGGCCGTTCTGGACCGGTCGGTGATGTGGGTGCTTCAGGATCTGGAGGAGGCACTCTCCTGCGGCCTGCTGAGCGCGGCCGGGAGGAGGCCGGAGTTCCGGCATCCGATGATCCGCCAGGCTCTGTACGAGAGCATCAAGCTTGGTGATCGCAGAATCAGACATCTGCATGTCGCGCGGGTGTTGGCCGGCTTGCAAGCCGGGCTGGATCTTGTCGCCCACCATCTTGTTCATGCCCGTGAGGACCTGGACCGATGGGGGGAGCAGTGGGTGCGCGACAGCGTCATCGGGTTGGTGGACCGCGTACCCGAGGCCGCTGTCACGCTGTTGAAGCGGGTGAGCGAGCGCACCGATCCCGCTGACCCGCACCACGATGTGCTGCGACTGCGGCACGGTGCCGCACTGGCCCGCGTGCCCTTGCCGCGTGACGAGGAGGCCGAAACGGTGCTGCGCCAGGTGCTGGAGGAGACCGGACATGCTGACACGGCTGCCGAGGCGGCGTTGCTTCTCGGCAATATCCTGATGCGCACAGATCGGCTGGACGAGAGTTACCGGGTGTTGCACGGCCACGCGCAGCGCGAGGACGTTTCCGTGCAATGGCGCGCCGATCTGCTGTCTTCCATATGCGGAGTCCGGCTCTGGCAGGGCCGGTACGAGGAGGCGCTCGTCGAGGCTCAGGAGGCGGAGCGGCTGAGCCGGGCGACACATGACAGCTTCGCGATCGCTTTCGCCCGCCATGAGTGGGCCGGAGCTGCTGCCTTCCTCGACCGGCCCGAAGAGGCGCTCGACCTCAACACAGGGGCGCTGCATATCCTCGGCCCGGACATGAAGGACGCGCATCTGCGTCATGTCCTGTACTGCTTCCGTACGCAGCTACTCGCAGGTCTCGACCGTCTGGAACAGGCTCAGGAGGTCATCTTCGCCGGGTTGGAGCAGGCCGAAGCACTTGGTGACTACTGGCTCGCCGAGTTTGCCAGGCACGCCGGCCCGGCGCAGTACGTGATGGGGAAGTGGGACGATCTCATCGCAGGTATGGAGCGAGCAGGAGCCGAGGGGGCCGCGGCCAGACGGCCGGCGGTCTGGCAGCTCCTGAGTGACGGGTTGCTGGCGCTGGTCGCCGTCCATCGCGACGACGAAGCTACGGCTGCGGCCTGTCTGGAGCCGCATGCCGGCCGGGTGCTGGACGGTGCGCTGGAGACCAGCTGGGGTGTGAGTCTGGTGATGGCCCGTTCGGCGGAGGCCGAGCGGCGGGGGGATCCCCGTGCTGCCCTGGATGAGTTGCTTGCCTTGCTTGCTACAGGCCATGTCGAGGCGTCGGACTGGCCTTACCGGTGGTTGCCTGACGCAGTACGTCTCGCCGTCGCGCTGGAGGATCCGGTCGCGGCCCGGACGGCCGCTGATGCCTGCCGTCCGCTGCCTGCCCATGCGGGGCTGTCGCCGTGGAAGAATGCATCAGCGCACTGTGAAAGTCTGATCTCCGGTGACCCGGAGCCGCTGTTGGCAGCGGCGGACTCGTATCGGACCTCCGGCCGGCCGCCGCAACTGGGGCAGGTCCTGGAGGATGCCGCGGTGCTGCTGGCAGCATCTGGTGACCGCTCCCGCGCGGCGGAGGTCGCGGCGGAGGCCGCAGCCGTTCACAAGGGACTAGGTGCGAGCTGGGATCTGCGCAGGCTTGGTGAACGGCTGGGGGAGCACGGGGTGCGCCTCGGGGCGAGGGCGCGTGGGCGGGCGGCCAGGTCCCGGGTGGGGCCACTGAACGGGACCGAGATGCGGATCGCAGGGCTGGTCGCTGAAGGACTGAGCAACCCGGACATCGCCGTGGTCATGCGCATCCCCCGCCGTACAGCGCAGACCCACATCTCCCGCATCCTCACCAAACTCGGTGCGCGTTCACGGGCCGAAATCGCCCACCGCATCGGCGCACTGCAGCACAACCAGGCATGACCCTGTCCGTACGTCAGCGGGCGTCTGAGTGGTCCGGGTATCAGGTGTATTGCACAGAGATGTGAACCTTGGGCGTCCGGGGAGGGAGACTTGCGCGCCCAGCCCCAGGCGTGGAGATGTTTGAAGGTGGCGTCCGCTGCGAGTGCCTCCACAACGATGGTGGCGGCCTGCGCGGTAGGCGGACGACGGCCGACGGGGCGGTGCGAGCCAGGAAATGCCCACCGACGCTGGCGACGGTGACCACCCGGTCGCCGCTGGCCTCGCAGGAGGGCAGGGCGGTGCGGGTTACGCTGAGTGCGGGAAAGAAGTTGACCTCCCCAATTGCGCGGAACTCTTGCGAGTGCTCAGGCCGCAGCAACAGCGAACACCCGTCGAGCTTCTGAGCGCTTGGCGGGCCCGAAGGCTTCGTGCCCGGCTCGGGCAGGTCCGCAAGCCGGCTTTCTGAACCGTGAACTGGGCCGGTGCGTAACGCCGGGAAGACAGCGAGTCCCGCCGTAACGGCGGCGCTTTGCCGGCCCCACGCGATGAGGAGAGGACCGATGAGCGAGCTCACCAGCGAATGGGGAGCACCCCAGCAGGAAGGGAGGGGGCTGGTTCTGCCCCGGGTCGGGCTTCCTGACGGCCTCGACCTGCTCGACGGCGACACCGCTGGTGCAGTCGAGCCAGAGAGACCGAACAATCCTGTCGGCCCCACTGTCAGGTCGGAATCCGGAGGCAATACTCACGGTACCGCAGCCGCGCTCCCGGCCCAGGGAGAGGACGACGAGGGGGAATCTGCGCCCAGCAGCAACGCTGACGACTTCTTCCTTGAGTTGCAGGAGGCTGACAGCGGACCCAGCACGGGTGACCCTGTCCCCATGGCGGCCGAGCCGAGTTCTGACGCTTCCGGTGGAGATGAGGGCGATTACGTGGAGGACGACTACGGGGAGGACGAGGAGCCGGACTCCGCCGCTGCTCGCCGCGGTTCGTCCTTCCGCCAGCGAATTCGTTCTACGCGCGGCCCGGTACTGATCGCGGCCGGCGTGATTGGGCTGGTGATGGTGGCGGGCATGCTTGTCGCCTTCAGTCTGCGGGAGGATGAGAACACCTCACTGGCAGGACGCGCCGTAGTGAAGCCCTCCGACAAGTCGACTCCCACCCAGGGTGTGGAGGCGACGACTGTGGGAGGCGGCTCAACTGCCGATCCCAGCGACGAGACGAGTCCTTCCCCGATCAAGTCGGCCCACTCCTCGTCATCACCGTCGTCCGGCAAGAGCGTCGTTGTGCCGCCCGCGCGGACCCGGGGGCCCGTCAAACCTCCAACCTTCCTGGGGGTGGCAGGTTATGGTTGCGGCAGCCGTGGTTCCACAGGCTATTTGGCCGTTGGCCGGTACAGTTCGGGCCGGGACGGCTGGTACGGCGTCGGTTCAGGTGGGTACCACGGTGATGGCTGCAATGGCACCTTCGACGCCATGCCGATGTCAGGAATCGCAGGGAGAGACGACCCGGCCGCCTACACCGAGTGGTGGTTCAAGGTAGGCAGGGCCTCCAAGCACTGCTCTGTCCGCGTGTACATCCCCACCGCTGACTCGGCCGCCGTTGCCGGCGCACCGGCCTTCTACACCATCCGTAATGGTGTCAAGTCCGACACCTTCTACGCCTCGTTTTCTCTGAATCAAGCGTCCAATCAGGGCCGTTGGCTGGGCGCTGGCATCCATCCCGTCAAGGGAGACACCTTCGTTATCCGGCTCCACAACAGGGGCCAGGATTGGGACGGTCTTGTAAAGACATATGCTCATATCGCCTCCGCTCAGGCGGCTGTGAATTGCACCGCCTGAGCGCCGGCAGCAACGCCCGCACATGTTAGGGAGCGCGGCGGGCGGGCCGCCGGAAGCCCGTGGGTGACGAGCGGTCCGAAGTTGCTGCTGAAGAGATGTGGGGCCGACCACTGCGTGCTGTGAACCGCTGAGCTGAGCGGCGTGTTCCAGGGACGCCAGCCCGTGGAGGAGATGTCCGCGCAGCCCATCCCCGAGTGCCACTTCCACTCGGGTTCGGCCGTCTCGACTTCCTTTCCCCCGGGTCGTCGAGGCGGCCGTTCACTTACTGAAAGCGAATGGGGCGCCCTACTGCTTCGATGATACCTACGTCAAGTGGGTGTATGTGTCATTCTATGAAATATCGGCTTAAGGTCCACGCGTTAGTAGGAACTCACGTCATGGCCCCCTTGACGTGGGTTGATTACCTGGCGAGAGTTCCGCTCGAAACCGCATCCGAGCATCCCCGCGCTGCTCTGGGCGCCCTGTCTCCTGGGGAAGCGCGAGGTCAACTATGAGCGAACGTGATGACGATGACGATCCTGAAAGGTTCGCGGGCTGCATCCGCGACCAGTTGATGAGCCATTCGATCTGACGTCGGTGCTCTGGTGTCCGGATGGGAAGGGTGGCTGCCGCCCCACCGATGATGAGTCAGGCAGCAGCCAGGTAACGATGGACAGGCAGGTGTAGCTACAACCATGATCATCAAGATGTCTAGGGCGCGTGCTGTGCTGGTGGTGCTCGCTGCAGTGGCGCTCGTACTCAGCGCCTGCAGCAGAGGAGGTGGCGAGACGGGAAACGCGAGAGGCGGCAGCGGACTCGACGCTAGCGCGCAGCAGGCGCAGATTAGCTTCGGTGGCGCGACATCCTCGACCGGCCCGGCTGATCCCGTACCTGGTGCCAAGACCGGTGGAACACTCAACGTTCTGCAGTACGCCAGCTTTGCCCACCTCGATCCCGCGCAGATCTACGCCAATGATCAGGTCATGCTGGCCGCCCTGATTCACCGGGGGCTGACCACATACAAACTCGACAGCAACGGCAAGTACACGGTCATCGGCGACGTGGCCACGGACAGTGGGACGCCGTCCGATGCCGGGAAGACCTGGACGTACACCTTGAAGGACGGAATCACGTGGGAGGACGGCAAGCCCATCACCTCCCTGGACATCCGTCACTCCGTTGAGAGACTGTTCGCGCCTTTCGTCACCAGCGGCCCTACCTACCTACAGCAGTGGCTGGCTGACACGACAGGCGCCGACTATCGTGCGCTACTGCCGGACGGCCCCTTCAAAGGCAGACATCTTCCCGATTCGATCCTGGAAACCCCGGACGACAAGACCATCATCTTCCACTTCAAGAAGCCGCGGCTGGACCTGCCGTACGTTCTCGCTCTGGCGGGGTACTCGGCGGTGCCTGCAGCGAAGGACACCAAAGAGAGGTACGACAGAGCCCCTGTAGTTTCTGGTCCGTACAGGATCGAGGACTTCAAGTCCGGCAGGTCCATGACTCTGGTCAAGAACTCTCACTGGGATCCGAAGACCGACGCGGCCCGCCACCAGTACGTCGACAGGTTCGACATCACCTTCAACATCCAGGGCGGGCACTACACCAAGCGCGTGATCTCTGACCACGGCGATGACGCGACCGCATTGAGCTTCACCAGCTCAATCGACGCGATGAACATCCCCACAGTGGTGCGCAACCAGGCCCTGAAGAAGCGTACGGTAAGCGGATATCAGCCCGCCGTCGGCCAGATCCTCTTCAATATGAGTAAGATCAAGGACAAGAATGTCCGCCTGGCACTCGCTTACGCGATTCCGGCGAAGCCGACCTTCGCCGCGATGGGCGCGTCCTACGGTGCTGAGTACGCTGGCGGCTTCCTCAGCCCGACCGTCGCCGGCTACCGAAAGTCGGACTTCCTAGGTAAAGTCGCTCACCCTGAGGGTGAGCCCGCCAAGGCCAGGGAACTGCTCGAGAAGGCCGGAAAGCTTAACACGAAAATTACGTACGCTTTCCCTGATGGGCCTCAGGGCCGGGAGTTCTCGCTCGCGATCACGGACCCTCTCAGGAAGGCCGGCTTTGTCGTCCAGCGCAAGGGAATAGAGTCTGGCGCCTATTATGACGTGGTCAACAAGGTTGACAACGACTATGACGTCTACGAACTCGCGTGGGGTGCCGACTGGCCGAGTGCGCTCAGCGTAATCCCGCCGCTCTTCGATGGTCGGACCATCGCTGACGGTGGGTCGAACTACTCGCACACCGACGATACGAGGATCAATTCGGAGATCGATCGGATTTCGAAGATCACGGATCCGGTCAAGGCCGGTGACGAGTGGTTCAAACTCAATAAATACATCGCTACCGAAGTGGTGCCGGGAGTGCCGACGGTCTTCTATAAGCAGTTCCAGATATTCGGTTCAAAGGTCGGCGGTGCGGTCTATAACAACGTCTACGCCAATATTGACCCGACCAAGCTGTACGTGAAGCAGTAACTCGGCTGTCATCGGTCTCACGGGGCCCGGGGTAACTGTCCCGGGCCCCAGACCCCTCCGAGAGGGGTCGGGAACTGGTCTCGAATGAGTGTCCATGAGTGTCCTTTAGGTATCGTGAGTGTCGTATGATTTTGCGTGTATGAACCTGACGGAATGGGCACGCGCACAGGGGATCGCCCCGCGTACTGCGTACCGCTGGTTCCGTGAGGGCACGTTGCCGGTCCCTGCGGAGCGAGTGGGGCCGCGCACGATCATGGTGAACATCGAGTCGAACACCTCACCCGTAGTGACCGGCGGGGTCGGTCTGTATGCCCGGGTCTCCTCCCATGATCAGAAGGCGGACCTGGAGCGGCAGACGGCCCGCTTGTCGGCGTGGGCGGCGAAGGCCGGTCACAGGGTCGTCCGTGTCGAGTCTGAGATTGCTTCGGGCATGAACGGCGCCCGGACCAAGGCCCGTCGTCTGCTGGCTGACCCGCAGGTGACGACTGTGGTGGTGGAGCACAAGGACCGCCTGGGCCGGATGAACGTGGAGCTGGTCGAGGCCGCGCTGTCTGATACGGGCCGGCGTCTGGTCGTGCTGGACGAGGGCGAGGTCGAGGACGACCTGGTCCGGGACATGGTGGAAGTGCTGACGTCGTTCTGTGCCCGTTTGTATGGGCGTCGGTCGGCGAAGAACCGTGCCCGCAAGGCGCTTGAGGCGGCTGCGACCGATGAGTAAGAAGCAGCTCCGCCCCATCGACGCACCGTTTGTCGCGCTCGGCCCGTCCGGGGTGGCGATACGGACCCGCCTCAAGCAGCTCACCGCCGCCGACGAGCAGGTGCTGCGCCTGGCCGGTGAGTATCTGGGCCGGCTCGCGTCCCGGGATCTGGCCGTGCGCTGCGGGCAGGGCCTGGACCACGACGCCGGTTCGTGGGCGGTCCGGAAGCAGGGCCTGACCGCGGATTCGTCGTCGCGGTGGGCGGGGTCGATCACGAAGGCGTCGCATGATCAGTGGGCGCTGTCGCGTCGCGGTCAGCTCGCGCATATCCAGGGCCTCGAAGTCGGGGTGCGGACGCTGATGCACCGGCTGTCCCTCCCGGTCGGGGAGAAGGGCAGCAAGCGGGCCCCAGGCGGCTACCGGTCCAAGAGCGAGTGGTTCCAGAAGTCCCGCCGCCTGGCGGTCGTGGAGCACCGCCTCGACGTCGCCCGCGCCGAGCGCGAGGCCGGTGTCGTGCACGTGGTGCGCGGGGGCCGGCGCCTGCTGAACACCCGCCACAACCTCGCCGCAGCCGGACTGTCCGAGGCCAAGTGGCTGGAACGGTGTGAGGCCGAACGCTGGTTCCTCGCCGCTGACGGCGAGTCCGGGAAGCGGTACGGCAACGAGACGATCCGCGTCACCCCGGACGGCGAGGTCTCCATCAAACTCCCGACCCTGCTCGCCCACCTGGCCAACACCAAGCACGGCCGGTACGTCCTCGCCTCGAAGGTCGCGTTCGCGCACCGGGGCGACGAGTGGGCCGACCGCATCAGCTCGAATCGGGCAGTGGCCTACCGCATCCACCTCGACGTGACCCGCGGGCCCTGGTACCTGACCGCGTCCTGGCAGAAGCCCGTGGTCACGACGATCCCCCTGGAGACAGCGCGCGCGGCGGGGATGGTCGGGGTGGATACGAACGCCGATCACTTCGCCGCCTACCGGCTCGATGTCCACGGCAACCCCGTCGGTGACCCGCACTGGTTCTTCTACGACCTGTCCGGGACGGCCGATCACCGTGACGCCCAGGTCCGCCACGCCATCACCCGGCTGCTGCACTGGACGAAGCGGTGCGGCATCACCGCGATCGGGATCGAGAACCTCGACTTCACCGCGGAGAAGACCCGCGAGAAACACGGCCGCAAGAAGCGGTTCCGTCAGCTGATCTCCGGCATCCCCACCGGCAAACTCCGGGCCCGCCTGGTGTCCATGGCCGCCGAGCAGGGCCTGGCCATCGTCGCGGTGGACCCGGCCTACACCTCCATGTGGGGCGACGAGCACTGGCGCAAGCCACTGACCAGCCCGCGACGAATGATGTCCCGACACGATGCCGCGAGCATCGCGATCGGGCGACGCGCCCTCGGGCACCCGATCCGGCGACGGACGACACCGCCCCACGACGACCAGAGTGATCGTCGTGGGCATCGGACCGTCCAGGCCGCACCGGGCACCCGAGGACGCGAGGAAACCCGCCCACCCGTCACGGAACGCGCACACGATGCACGCCACCGGCCGGGGACAACGAGAACGCGGGAGACCAGCGCATCCAAAACCGTTCGAGATGCGCGCAGTTCCGGGACATGGATACAAAGCTCACTCCTGGACACTGTTTAGGAACGGTAGTGGCACACAACCGCTTAGGGCTCGCAGAAAATCAACGTGTTGCTTCCCGTGATGTGGCTCGTTGGCGTGGTATGCGCATACCTGATGAGTTTCGCGATCAACTCGCGGTGAAGTTCGAGGTGTTGTTCCCGCATCTCGACGAGCGGCAGCGGCGGTTGCTGATGGGGGCGGAGGCCCGGCTTCTGAGGCACGGTGGGATCCGGGCGGTTGCCCGGGCTGCCCAGGTCAGCGAGGCGACGGTGCGCAACGGCATGGACGAGCTGGAGGCCGGCGAACAACCTTTGGGGCGGGTGCGTCGGCCCGGTGGTGGTCGCAAGAGGGCCGCGGAGATCGATCCGGGGCTGCGGCCCGCGCTGCTGGCGCTGGTCGAACCGGACTTGCGCGGAGATCCGATGTCGCCGCTGCGGTGGACGACCAAGTCGACCAGGAAGCTCGCTGCCGAGCTGAC
>NZ_JBSGZO010000022.1:0-23802 GCF_053611045.1 Streptomyces sp. NPDC054841
GGGCGCGGGGCTGCCCCCGGCCCCGCCCCCCCCCCCCCCCCGGGGGTTCCCCCCCCCCGGGCTCGGCCCCCCCCGGGGGGCGGGGCCCCACCCCCCCAATCGGGGTCCGGGGCGGAGCCCCGGTTCGGGTAGGGGCGGGCAGGGAAAGGCCCCGCCCCTACCGGGTCAGCGCCACCAGCGCCGCGAGCTCGTCCTCCATGCTGCGCGCGAGCCGGTCCACGTCCGGCAGCGCCTTGCCGTCGGCGACCAGGCCGACGTGCACGTGTCCGCCGTACGTCGACATCGCCACCGCGAGCGACTGCCCGCGGGCGAGCGGCGCCATCGGGTAGATCTCGCTGAGCGGGCAGCCGCCGAGCGAGAGCGCCGAGCGCGGCAGCGGCACGCTCGTGACGAGCACGTCGAAGAGCATGCGGGCGGCGTTTCCGGCCAGCGGCGCCCCGAAGCGGTGGGCGAGCGGCGGCAGTTGGTCGGCGATGAGGGCCACCGCCCCGGCGCCGCGCATCGGGCCCGCGGCCTTGTTGCGGTCCATGCCGCTGCGGACGGAGTGGAGCCTGACCCAGGGGTTGGCCTCGGTCACGGGCAGCCCGAGGAGATAGGCGGAGAGCTTGTTGCCGGAGCCGGACGGGCTGCCGGGACGGCGCCGGGACACCGGGACCAGGGCACTCGGATCGGTGAGGGGCAGGGCGTCGCCGCGCTCGGTCATCCAGCGCCGCAGCGCCCCGGCGACGGTGGCGAGCTGCACGTCGTTGGCGGTGCCACCGGCAGTTCTGCGCACCTGGTGCACATCGTCCAGGGAGAGGACGGCGGTGGCGAGCCTGCGCGTCCCGCTGGAGGTCGCGCTGAGCGCGGCCGTACCGCGCGGGTCGAGCCGCCCGGCCCGGGCGAGCGAGGCGCCGACGAGGGAGGCGCCGACGCGCCCGGCCCAGCTCCTCGATCCGGCCGCGGGCCATACCGGCGACCTGCCAGGGTCCCGGCAGCCAGGAGCGGGGCGGCACGGTCCGGGCCTTGCGTCCGTTCCTGCGGCCGCGGGGGTCGGCGATCTCGTCGAAGATCCCGGCCCCGATGGCGACGGCGCGCATGCCGTCGGCGAGTGCGTGGTGGAGTTTGACGAGCACGCCGAACGGGTCGCCCCGGCCTCCGGTGAGGAGGTACATCTCCCAAGGTGGCCGCCCGCGTTCAAGCGGACGTTCCATCAGTTCGCCGGCAAGCCTGGCGGCTTCCGCGGCGAAGTCACCGGCCGGGAGCCGCACTTGGCGGAGGTGCCGGCGTACGTCGAAGTCCGTGTCCACCATCCAGGCGGCACCGCCGACCGGCAGCAGGACGTCGCGCACCCGCATCCTGAGCCGGGGAATCGCGGCGGCGCGGGCGGCGAGCAGTGCGAGGATCTCCTCGCTGCCGATGCCGTTCCCGTCGCCGCTGCTGCCGTCCTCGGCCGCGGGCGGGGTGAAGTGGGCGAGCGCGCCGAGGTGCATCGGGTGGTCGGCGGTTTCGAGGTGCCAGAAAGCCAGATCAAGAGGTGCCAGAAGCTCGCTGCTCAAAGGGGTCCTCATGTCCTAGGGCCGGAACACAGGAGTATGCAGTCAATCGCCTGCGGTCGGTTACGGTCAAGTACAATCAGGTTACATAGGGTTACCATCCGGTAGTGTTCAGGTTGCCTGCCGGTCCGGAACGATGAACTCGCACCACACACATTTGCCGCTGCCGCGCGACTCCACACCCCAGACGTCCGCCAGCCGGTCCACCAGCATCAGCCCCCGGCCGGAGACCCCGGACTCCCCCGCCTCCCGGCGCCGCGGCAGCGCGCTCGACGGATCCTCGACCTCCACCCGCAGCCGCCGCTCGGGTCCCGACAGCACGCGTACGGTCACGATCGCGCCGCCGTCCGTGTGCATCAGGGCGTTGGTGATCAGCTCGTCCGCCGCCAGCTCGATCTCGTCGGACTTGTCCGCCGCGCCCCATGCGCGTACCGCGGCCCGGATCATGTGCCGGGCGGAGCTGAGTGCCTCGGGGTCGTTCTGGGCGACGTGCTGCTGCAGCCTTCCGCCGGTCTGCGGAGCGTATGCGCCATGGCGGCGCAGCAGCAGGATCGCCACGTCGTCGTCGCCCGCCCGCTCGTCGACCTCGTCGCAGAGCTGGTCGGCGAGCAACTGAAGGTCCTTGGGGCCGCCGCGGATCGTGGCCGTGAGCAGTTGCATCCCGTCGTCGAGGTCGGCGCCGGGCTGTTCGACGAGTCCGTCGGTGTAGAGCAGCAGGCTCTGCCCGGGGTCCAGTTCGACGGTGGCGACGGGGTATTCGAGGCTGCCGAACTCGGCGGACAGTCCGAGCGGGAGTCCGCCGTCCACCGGGATGCGGCGGCAGTCCCCGTCCGTGCTGAGCATCAGCGGGTCGATGTGCCCGGCCCGGACCATCTGGACCACACCCGTCGTCAGGTCGGCCTCCGCGTAGATGCAGGTCGCGAAGCGATCGGTGTCGAGCTCGTGGAGGAACACGGAGGCGCGGGCCATCACGGTCGCCGGGGTGTGCCCTTCGGCGGCGTAGGCGCGCAGGACGATGCGAAGCTGCCCCATCACCGCGGCGGCGTGCGTGTCATGGCCCTGGACGTCGCCGATGACCGCGCCGACGCGTCCGCCGGGCAGCGGGATGACGTCGTACCAGTCGCCGCCGATGTCCCGGCCCAGCTTGGCGGAGCGGTAGCGGACCGCGATCTGCGCTCCCGGCACGGAGGGGATACGGCGCGGCAGCATCGCCTGCTGCAGCCCTTCGGCGAGGTCGTGTTCCTGCTCGAAGAGGACCGCCCGCTGGAGGCTCTGCGAGATGCTGCTGCCGAGTGCGACGAGCAGATTGCGTTCTTCGGTGGTGAAACCGGTCTTGTCGCTGTAGAGCAGGCCAAGTGCGCCGATGGGGCGGGCCTGGGCGATGAGCGGCATGTAGGCGGCCGAGGTGATTCCGAGACCGCTGATGTGCGGCCACAGCCTCGGATAGGAGTCGGCGAAGTCCTCCTTCGACTCGATGAAGCGGGGCGCGAGGGTGCGGATGACCTCGCTCATCGGGTACTGCTCGTCGACCCGGGTGTACCGCGTGCCGGGCACGAACGAGCCTTCGGGACCCTCCGCGACGAGATGGATCCGGCCCGACTCCAGGAGCCCCACCACCATGCTGGTGGCGCCGAGGCGCTCGAGTCCGTGCGAGTCCTTGAGTACGTCGATGACGTCCTGAACCGTCCTGGCGTGCGCGAGCGCGGCCGTGGTGGTCTCGACGACGCTGGTCTGGCGCCTGCGTTCCGCGTCGAGCTCGACACGGGCGCTGGAGTCGGCGAGCTCCTGGGTCGCGTCACGGACGATGCCGATGATGCGGTGGGGCCGGCCCGAGGCGTCGCGCAGCACCGACCCCTGGGTGTGGGTCCAGCGCAGAGTTCCGTCCCGGCACCGGATACGGAAGTAGGCGCCGTACCTGGTGCTGCCGCTCTTGAGGGCCTGGGACACGAGCCCGTCCAGCCGGATCGCTTCGCTGCGCGGGAAGCGGGGGGCGAGGCTCTCGGGGCGTCCGTCGTACTCTTCGGCCGGCACGTCGAACACATCGAGAGCGGGCTGGTCCAGGTGCATCAGCCCGCTGTCGAGGTCCCAGTCGAAGCTGCCCATGCGGTTGAGGGCCAGACTCAGATCCGGGTGGGCGGGCCAGTCGTCGGGAAGCGACAGGGCACCCGCTGCCCGATCAACCATGGTGACACTCTGCCATCGTTTGTCCGATTTATCGAGCGGCGGGCTGACCGCCCGCTCAGCTCCGCGCGGTCTGCCCGTCGACGGGCGGCGCCGCGGAGTCCCCGGCGGCGTCGGGCGCCGCGGCATCCGGCGCCGCGGCATCCGGCGCCGCGGCATCCGGCGGCACGGCATCCGGCGGCACGGCATCCGGGAGGATCACATCGGGCCCGCCACTCGCGCCGTCACTCGCGCCGCCGCCCGTGTCGTCCCCCGTTCCACTGCCCGTGTCGTCACCCGTTCCGCTGCCCGTTCCGGCACCGCCGTCGGGACGGTCGTCCGGGCCCCAGAGCTCGGTACCGGACGGATCGAACGCGCCCTGGTCGTCCTGCTGCGGCTGCGGCAGCGCGTTGGGATCGCCCGGGTCGGCGGGCACGGGCTGGGCCGCCCCCGCATCGGGGCTGCTCGCGCCGGGGACGCTCGCATCGGGAAGGATGGCGTCGGGCCGGATGGCGTCGGGACCGCCGGTCGGGGCGCTGGGCACGCCGGGGCGGTCGGTGCCCGGGTCCTGGCGGTTCGGCTGCGAGGCGGCGGCGTCGGGGCTCGCCTGCTGCGGACTGGAGGTGACCGGGCCGGCCGGCAGGCCCGCCGGCGCCTCGGTGACATGGGTGCCGGTGTCGTACGGCGGTGGCACGTCGGGCTTGCGGTCCGCCTCGCCGTCCGTGCCGCTCTTCCGCTCCATCCAGGCGTTGCCGATGATGTCGACGATCATGAGGTTGTCGATCACATGCGCCGCGCGGGTGATGACGACGACGCGCCCGGGGTCGTAGCCCTTCCACGGCTTGCCCTGCTCCTCCGGGGTCCCGGCCGTGACCACGGGCGAGGCCAGTGGACTGCCCGAGGCACAGCGGACCCGGGGCGATCCGTGTTCGTCGACCAGGACGGCGGTCCCGGCCTGCAGGACGGTCTGATGGCGCTGGGCGGTCCCGTCGCGGTAGCCGTGACTGGTGACCCGGACGTCGGCCCTGAGCAGCACCGGGGTGAGCCCGCGCAGGAAGGCCGGGATGTCCTGCTGGCTCACGCCGGCCCCCTGGGTGAACGCGTCCCCCTTCACCCGGTCGGCCATGAGGAAGCGGATCTGCTGCTCGACGTCGCAGCTCGCGACCGAGCGCGTGCCGCCGTACAGCCCCGGCGTGGAACCGAGAACGGTCCGGATGGGCCGGACGGTGGACTCGGGGCCGCTCGCCCCAGTGGTACGCGGCGCGTGGAACTCCCCGGACGCGCCCGTGGTGGTTGCCGTCGAAGGGGTGAACGGATCAGGACCCTGATCCGCTGCCGGCTGCAGATGTACCTGCTGCGAGGCCGAGGTACCCGGCTGCCCCTGACCTGCCAAGCTGCTGCAGCCCGTGACCAGTAGAGCGGCCGTCAGGCCTGCCGACAGCGCGGCCGGCCCCGCGTACCGGCCTTGCTTCGGTGAGCGCACGAACATGTCCCGCCATCTCCCGCCTGTTGCGAATTGCACCCGGAGTGATCTTTGCGATCTCTCCTGTCATGCCGTATTCCGGCACAGCCCGCGACTTGAACACGTTCAGTTCCCGGCCTAAGCTCACGAACAGGAATTGAACACGTTCAAGCAGGGGGTGGGCATGATGACCGCTCTGGTCAACGCGATCGTGATGCTGGGCATGCTGGTGATCGTCCCGGCGGGTCTCCGGCTCGTCACCGCACCCGCTCCGGTGCTGTTGCGCAGGCTGTGGCCGCTGCTCGCCGCGCCCGGCGCGGTCTCCCTGTGGCTCCCGCGCGGCCCCGCCGCCACCGCACTGGCCTCGGTCTACGCCCTCGCCACCCTGGCACTGGCCCTGCACGCCCCGGCGCGGCTGCACCGCACCGTCCGCCGAGGCCCGCCGGACGCGGCACGCGCCCCCATCACCCCCGCCGAGATCGCGGTGCTCACGGCGCTGGTCACCCCGGCGGTCGCCGGAGTCGCCCTGGTGGCCGAGCGCTCGGGCCACCGCCTCTTCGGCTTCGACCTGGAGATCCTGGCGCTGACCGTGCCGCACTTCCACTTCGCCGGCTTCGCCGCCGCGCTGGTGGCCGGGCTGGTCGGCCGGGTGGCGCCCGGCCCCACCGCCCGTTTCGCCGCCCTCAGCGTCCCCCTCGGCACCCTTCTCGTGCTCGCCGGATACTTCCTCGACGACTGGGCCGAGCTGGCCGGGGCGCTCGTGCTGACCGCCGGAATGTGGGCCGTCGCCCTGCTGACCTGGCGGGACATCCGGACCGCCGGCGCCGGACGGCTGACGCGCGGCCTGTTCGCCGTGTCGGCTGCCGTCCTGGTGGCGACGATGCTGGCGGCGCTGAGCTGGGCGGTGGGCGAGGCCACCGGTCTGCCGCACCCGAACCTCACCTGGATGGCCGCCACGCACGGCCTCGGCAACGCGCTGGGCTTCGCGCTCTGCTCGGTGCTGGCGTGGCATCGGCTCCACGCCCCTGTACGCCCGCCGGGCATCGCCCCGCTGCCACCGGGCACCAACACCGTATGACCGGAGGAGACCGCCCCATGCGCACCACCGAAGCAGCCCCGAACTACCGGGAGACCGGCGCAACCCGTCTCGGCCCGCTCCCGGACGGCTACCACCACCTCCACCACCGCACCCGCATCGGCCGGGGCCGCGCCGTCTTCGAGGCCGCCGGTACGGCGGTCACCACCTGGCGGATGCATCGCGCCACGGGAGCGCGAGTACGGGCCGCCTCCCCGCACGCCGAGCCGGGGACCGCCGTCGAGGTGTCGCTCGGCATCGGCCCGCTGCGGTTCAGGGCGCCCTGCCGGGTGATCTGGACGGAGTACGAGCCGGCCCGCACCGGCTTCGCGTACGGCACCCTGGCGGGCCATCCGGAGAGCGGCGAGGAGTCCTTCACGGTGGAGCTCCGGGACGACGGTTCCGTCTGGTTCACCGTGCTGGCCTTCAGCAGACCGGCCCGCTGGTACTCGCGGCTCGCGGGGCCCCTCGTACCGGTGCTGCAGCGGCTGTACGCACGCCGGCTCGGTGCCGTACTGCGACGGATCGCGGCCGAGGCCGATACTGGAGGTACCGGAGGAACGCGATGGAGTGGTTCACGGCACCCGACTACTGGCTGAGCAGGCTGGTCTTCCAGCGGGCGCTCGCCGTGATCTATCTCGCCGGCTTCCTCGGTGCCGCACTCCAGTTCC
Organism: Streptomyces sp. NPDC054841; assembly: GCF_053611045.1. Taxonomy (NCBI): domain Bacteria; kingdom Bacillati; phylum Actinomycetota; class Actinomycetes; order Kitasatosporales; family Streptomycetaceae; genus Streptomyces; species Streptomyces sp. NPDC054841. The sequence goes on from NZ_JBSGZO010000022.1 coordinate 6,904, forward strand.
GCGCCCTGATCGGTGAGCGCGGCATGCTGCCGGTGCCCGCGTACGTACGGTTCGTACCCCTGCGGCGGGCACCGAGCATCTTCCAACTGCACTACTCGGACCGGTTCTTCGCCTGCTGTGCCTGGGCCGGGGCGGTACTCGCGGCCGCCCTGGTGGGCGGTGCGGCCGATCAGCTGCCGCTGTGGACCGCGATGCTGTGGTGGGCGGTGCTGTGGGCGCTGTATCTGTCGATCGTCAATGTGGGACAGACCTGGTACGCCTTCGGGTGGGAAACACTGCTGCTGGAGACGGGATTCCTCGCGATCTTCCTGGGGAACGAGCGGGTGGCGCCACCGGTGCTGGTGCTGTGGCTGCTGCGCTGGCTGCTCTTCCGGGTGGAGTTCGGCGCCGGACTGATCAAGATCCGCGGCGACGAGTGCTGGCGGCGGCTGACCTGCCTCTACTTCCACCATGAGACCCAGCCGATGCCGGGACCGCTGAGCTGGTTCTTCCATCATCTGCCGGGGCCGCTGCACCGGGTGGAGGCCGGTGCCAACCATGTCACGCAACTCCTGGTCCCCGTCCTGCTGTTCACCCCTCAGCCGATCGCGAGCGCGGCGGCCGGGCTGATCATCGCGACCCAGCTGTGGCTGGTCCTGTCCGGCAATTTCTCCTGGCTGAACTGGCTGACGATCACGCTGGCGCTGTCCGCCGTCGACGGTTCCCCGTTCACCGGGCCGCATCCGCTACCCGGGCCGCCCATCTGGTACGAGATCCTGGTGATCGCGGTGACCGTGCTCGTGCTGGCCCTCAGCTACCGCCCGGTCCGCAATCTGCTCTCCCGGCACCAGGCGATGAACCGCTCCTTCGACCCGCTGCACCTGGTGAACACGTACGGCGCGTTCGGGACCGTCGGTCGGGTCCGGTTCGAGGTCGTCGTGGAGGGCACGGACGAGCGGGTACTGCGCCCCGGCACGGTGTGGCGGGAGTACGAGTTCCACGGCAAACCGGGGGACATCCGGCGATGGCCGCGCCAGTTCGCCCCGTACCATCTGCGCCTCGACTGGCTGATGTGGTTCGCGGCGCTCTCCCCCGCGTATGCCCGCCCCTGGTTCGGCGGCTTCGTCGAGCGGCTGCTCGACAACGACCGCGACACGATCCGGCTGCTGCGCCGCAATCCGTTCCCCGACGCCCCGCCGCTGTACATCCGCGCCCGGCTCTACCACTACGAGTACACGACCTGGCGGCAGTTGCGCGCCACGGGCGCCTGGTGGCAGCGGCGCTATCTGCGGGACTTCCTGCCGCCGACCCGGCTGAGCACGACCGATGTGACGGCCGAACGGGTGTGAACGGGACGCAACAGGGGTGCAAAACGTGTCGTACCCCCCGGCCCGTCATGGCCAGGGGGTACATGATCCAGCGACCGGCGTCAGTCGACGCCGGGCAGGATGTGCGGCTCCTCGAGGTCGTCCTCGTATCCGGCAAGCCGGATCGGTGCGGACCTGGCCCAGACCTCGAGGCTGCCGAGCTCGTCGAGCCGCCCGGCCCGTTCGCTGCTTGGCGCCGGTCGCTGGTCCTGCTTCGTCACTTCGGTTGTCACCGCGCACTCCTCTGTGTCGCGTAACAGGGGGACATGGGCATTCCGGTCGCGGTGGCGCCGTTTCCAGGCGGGATCGCGGCCGTGATGCGGGCCTGTCCCAGGGCGGCCGAGGGGTTTCGTGGGCCCTTGATGGCCGCCCGTGGGCTCCAGGGTAACCAAATGAGCGCCCCTGCGCTCGATGGGGAACGTCACATTGGATGTTTCTTTACCGAAACCGTGCGGAGGTGACGGCCCATCGGGTACAGCAAACCCCCGGGCGGCCCTGTGCGCCCGGGGGTTGCGGCTGTTCGGGTGACGGTCGGGTTACCAGTTCGCCGGCGCGTAGTCCTTGAGGAAGCAGCCGAAGAGGTCCTCGCCGTCCTCGCCGCGCACGATCGGGTCGTAGACCCGGGCCGCGCCGTCGACCAGATCGAGCGGGGCGTGGAAACCCTCCGCGGCCAGCCGGATCTTGTCCGGGTGCGGGCGCTCGTCGGTGATCCAGCCGGTGTCGACGGCGGTCATCAGGATGCCGTCGGCCTCGAACATCTCCTGCGCGCTGGTGCGGGTCAGCATGTTCAGCGCGGCCTTGGCCATATTGGTGTGCGGATGTCCCGCACCCTTGTAGCCGCGGCTGAAGACGCCCTCCATGGCGGAGACGTTCACGACGTACTTGCGCTTGGCGGACGACGCGGCCATCGCCGGGCGGAGCCGGCTGATGAGGATGAACGGCGCGGTGGAGTTGCACAGCTGCACTTCGAGCAGCTCCACCGGGTCGACCTCGGAGACCGTCTGGATCCAGCTGTTGGTGTCGTGCAGATCGGGAACGAGACCGCCGGCGTCGATGGCGGTGCCCGCCTCGATCCGGGCGAGCGACGCCGAGCCGGAGACCAGCGCCAGCTCGGTGACGTCCTGGGCGCTCAGCACGTCGGACTCGCCGGAGCGGGCGGCGGGCAGCGCGGCCACCCGGTCGACGCTGCCGCTGCCGAAGGTGCCGATCACCTCGGCGGAGGGCAGCTCGCCCGCGGGCAGCGGGGCGCCCTCGGCCACGACCAGCTCGCTGTACGCCTGCGGGGAGCGGCGTACGGTCTGCGCGGCGTTGTTGATCAGGATGTCCAGCGGGCCCTCGGCGGCGACCGAGTCGGCGAGCGCGACGACCTGCGCCGGGTCGCGCAGATCGATGCCGACGATCTTGAGGCGGTGGATCCACTCGTCGCTGTCCGGCATCGCCTTGAAGCGGCGGATCGCGTCGTTGGGGAAGCGGGTGGTGATCGTGGTGTGGGCGCCGTCGCGCAGCAGCCGCAGCGCGATGTACATACCGATCTTGGCGCGGCCACCGGTGAGGAGCGCCCGCCGGCCGGTCAGGTCGGTGCGGGCGTCACGGCGGGCCCGGTTCTCGGCAGCGCACTTCTGGCACAGCTGGTGGTAGAAGGCGTCCACCTCGACGTACCGGGTCTTGCAGATGTAGCAGGACCGGGGGCGCTGGAGTATGCCCGCGATCTCGCCGGCCACGGAGGAGGAGGGCAGCAGGCCCTGGGTCTCGTCGTCGATGCGCTCGGCGGAGCCGGTGGCGGTGGCCTCGGTGACGGACTTGTCGTGGGCGGTCTTGGCGGCCCGGCGCTCCTGGCGGCGGCGCTGCTTCACGGTCCGGTAGATCCCGGCGGTCGCCCGGCGGACCGTGATCGCATCCGGGTGGTCGACCTCGAGCCGGTCGAGTTCTTCGAGAACGCTCAGGCAGACGGCCAGGCGCTCCGGCTCGATGCCCGGCCCGTACTCCTCGTCCGGCCCGCTCTCCTGGACGGGGCCGTCCTGTGTCACCGTCATCGCCGCTGCCGTTCCGTTCCCTGTGTCGCGCGTGTCCCGCGTGTCCCGCGCGAAGTTTCCAAAAGCGGAACTTTACGCCAGTCGGGAGTCCGGATGCCAAACCGTGCCTCTTGCCCGACAGCCGGGACGAGTGAACCGTCACCCTCCGTGGCGACAGGTGGCACGAGAGTGACGGCCGCGGCATTAGAATGGCGGCGCCTGATGCGGGGGGAGGCGAAGCATGGACACCGTCATCGTGCAATTGCCGGAACGCCAGGAAGAGCGGCGGGGCGGACCTCAGGACAGGCGCCCGGGAAACAGGCCGGACAGACCCCGGCTGCTGCGCCTCGGTCCGGGAAGCACGGCGGAGTTCGGTCGCGGCGCGCCGGACACCCCGGTGCCCGTGGCCCTGGACGATCCCGGAGTGTCGCGCCGGGCCGGGCAGATCACCGCTGCCGAGGACTATTGGCGACTGTCGAATTTCAGCCGGACGGTGACCTACGTCGTCGAGAATCTCGAAGGCGCCGGAGAGCACGTCAAGGTCGCACCCGGCAGACTCGGGGCGCCCATTCCGTTCGAGTTCTCACGTGTGGTGCTTCCGGCCAGGGACACGGAGGCGTCCTTCAAGGTCTTCGCACCGGAGCACACCTATCTGGACGGGGAGCCGCTGCCGCGCATGGGCGAGCCGACGATGAGCCCGTTCACCCTCGATCCGACGTCGAAGTACTTCCTGGTGCTGCTCGCCCTGTGCGAGCCACGGCTGCGCCGCGCCTCCAGCGGAGCCGTGCCGGGTGTCGGCGACGTACTGGAGCGGCTGCGTCCCCTGGCGGCCTGCCAGGACCTGACGCGGTCCGCGGTGAACTATCACATCGACTACCTCACCTCGGTGAAACTGCGGCTGCGCGACGGGGCCGAGGAGCTGGAGGGAACCGTGGGCGGCAAGCGGGACGAGTTGGTGGCGTTCGCGCTCCGCTTCGATCTGGTCCGCGAGGAGCACCTCGCGCTGCTCGCACCGACGCCCGGAAGACCGGACGGGCCGTAGGGCCCGTCCGGGCCCTGGCGACCGACAGCAGCAGCGGCAGGAGCGACGCGAAAGGCGCACGGGATGGCTCGCGGCAGCATGCCCTCCATCAGCATCTCCCCCGGCTACCGGGTCGGACCGTGGACGGTGACCGAACCCGTGGGCGCGGGCAGTTGGGGCAGCGTGTACGCCGCCGAGCGCACGGCCGACGGCCACCCCGCCGCGATCAAGTTCCTGCGCACCGATCTGCTCACCCCCGGCCAGCGGACCTCCATGGACGAGCTGGTCAGGCGCGAGGTGCGGTTCGCGCTGGAGGCGGACCATCCGCATCTCGTACGGACGCACTCGGTCCTCACGGTCCGCGACCCGGACCGCCCTGAGCTGGACGGCCTGACGGCGCTGGTCATGGACCGGGCGGAGCGCAGTGTGCAGGATCTGGTCGCCGATGTGACAGGCGTCCCGGCGGCCGTGGCACGCCAGGTGCTCGACGGAGTGGCCGCGGGTCTCGCACACCTCCATGCGCGCGGCCGGGTGCACGGCGACCTGAAGCCCGCCAATGTGCTGCTGGGGCCCGGCGGTGCGGTCTGGCTCGCCGACTTCGGCCTCACCGCCGAGCTGGAGGGCACCCACGCCTATGTACTCCCGCTCGGTTCGCTCGACCACGTACCGCCCGAATGGTGGTCCGAGCGCACCGGCTGTCGCGGTACGAAGCTGCGCCCCACGGCGGACGTCTGGGCCTTCGGAGTACTGGCCCATCAGGTGCTCACGGGCGGACAGCACCCTTTCCCGGGCGCCACCGCGCGGGCGCGTGCGCTGGCCGCCCAGACGTACGCGCGGGGCGGCGCCCGGCTCCGTCTCGACGGGAGCGTGCCCGAGGGCTGGCGGCAGCTGATCACCGAGTGCCTGCGCCCGGACCACGCCTCCCGCGCCCGGCTCACCGCCGGGCAACTGGCCGGGCGGGTGAGGCTGCTGTGCCACGACGCGGGTGCGGTACGGCGCCGGCGCTCGGCGGTCCTGCTGGCCGTCGGCTCGACCTTGCTCGCCGCCGCGGCCGGCACGGCGGTGGTACTGGCCACCGGAGCGGGAACGGGGGCCGGCGGCGGCGCGACGGGGGCGAACGGCAGCACGGCGTCCGTTCGGAGCGGAGCGCCCGCCGGTGCGCTGCCGGCCCGCTCCGACGTCCCGCAGGCACTGCGCCCGCACATCGTCAATGCCGCGATGCGCTGCGCCCAGCGGGAGGTCACCCCGGCGCTGATCGCCGCGATGCTCAAGGCGGAAAGCGGCTTCGACCCCGACGCGAGCCGTGTCAGGACCAGCAACGGCATCCGCATCAGGGAGCACGGCATCGCGATGTGGACGCCGGAGGTCTTCGGACCCTGGTCCGTGGACGGCGACGGTGACGGCCGCAAGGACTACATGTCGGCGCCGGACGCCATTGCCACGATGGGGCCGTATCTCTGCTACCTCGACAACCACTTCAAGCAGAACGGTCTGCACCGGGATCTGCCGGCGCTGATCGCCGCCGGGTACCGCACGAGCGCCCGCGTGGTCACGGAGGAGCGCGGTGTCCCGGCCCGCACCCGGCCGTATGTGGACGAGGTGATGAAGTACCTGGCGGAGTACTCGCGCTGAGGGTTCGTGAGGGTGCCTGAGGTCCTCCCTGACATACGTCAGGTACACCGTGAGGCGCGTCTGGCCGATCGTGGATCACGCAGGGGAAAGCCGCACCGGCCTTCGGGGGATCCGACGGGAGGCCGGTGCGGCACCACATCGCCGGACCAGGAAGGAACACCGGACATGCAGATGGCCAGGTTCAAGAAGGCGCTGACGGGGATCGCCGTGGCGGTCGCCACCACCGGGGCCGTCGTCGCCACGACCGGCGCGGCGGCCGCATCCGCCGCGCCGGCAGCAGCGCCGGCAGCCGCACAGCACCGGCAGGCCGCCCCGCAGCAGGCACACCAGACGTGCTTCGTGAACGACAACGGGGTCAACTACCGCGGCGGCCCGGGCACGGACTACCCCGTGCTGGGCCAGGTCGACAAGGGACAGGGGTTCGAGGCGCGGGGACAGGAGGGGAACTGGGTGATGGGCGACCTGTGGGGCGGCCGCACCGGTGTCTGGATCCACGTGGCCTACCTGGACTGCTGACGCGGGCCGAAGGGGCAGCCGCTGCGGCCGGGTTCACAGCACCGGCTGCCCCTTCCCCAGGGCGATCACTCCGCCCTTCGACACCGTGTACAGCTCCTGGTCCCGCTCCGGGTTGACGCCGATCGTGGCGCCGGGCGGGACGTCGACGTTCTTGTCGAGTACGGCCCCGCGCACCACCGCGCCGCGCCCGATCCGTACGTTGTCGTGCAGGACCGAGCCCTGGACGACGGCTCCCGGTTCGACGCTCACACCCGGTGAGAGCACGGACCGGGTGACCTGGCCGCGGATCACGCAGCCGGGGCTGACGACCGACTCGCTCGCGATCCCGCCCGCGCAGAATCTCGCGGGCGGCAGCTGGCCGGAGTGCGTATAGATGGGCCAGCGGCGGTTCTCCAGGCTGAAGACGGGCCGTTCCGCGATCAGATCCATATGGGCTTCGTAGTACGAGTCGAGCGTGCCCACATCGCGCCAGTAGCCGTGCTCCGCCGCGCTCTCGCCCGGCACGTGGTTGCCGTCGAAGTCGTAGAGCTGCGCCACCCCCCGCTCGGTGAGCATCGGCAGGATCGATCCGCCCATGTCGTGCACCGAGCGCGGGTCCTCGGCATCCCGGTGGAGCGCGTCGACCAGCACCTTGGTGGTGAAGAGGTAGTTGCCCATGGACGCGAACACCCGGCCGGGATCGCCGGGCAGCCCCGGAGGATCGGCGGGCTTCTCCAGGAAGCGTTCCACCCGCGTGCCGTCGGTGGCGGGGGTGATGATGCCGAACGACGAGGCATCGGTGCGCGGCACTCTGATCCCGGCGACGGTGACGCCCGCCCCGCTCCCGATGTGCTGCTCGAGCATGTGCCGCGGGTCCATCCGGTAGACGTGATCGGCGCCGAACACCGCGATGTAGTCCGGCTGTTCGTCATGGACCAGGTTGAGGGACTGCAGGATGGCGTCCGCGCTGCCGAGATACCAGCGCGGGCCGAGGCGCTGCTGGGCGGGTACGGGCGTCACGTAGTTGCCGAGCAGACTGGACATCCGCCAGGTGGTGGTGACATGGCGGTCGAGGGAGTGCGACTTGTACTGGGTCAGTACGCAGATCCGCAGGACGTCCCCGTTGACGAGGTTGGACAGCACGAAGTCGACGAGCCGGTACGTACCGCCGAAGGTGACTGCCGGTTTCGCCCGGTCGGCGGTGAGCGGCATCAGCCGTTTGCCCTCCCCGCCCGCCAGAACGATCCCGAGCACCGAAGGTCCACCGCGCATCGCGCCCCCTCACGCCGTCGGCTCGCGCCGTCAGTTCGTCAGTTCGACTTGAGCGTCTCCTCGTACACCTCGTACGTGCGCCGGGCCACCTGGTCCCAGCCGAACTCGCGGACCGCGCGCTCCTGCCCGGCCTCGCCCATCCGCCGTGCCGTGGCGGGGTCGTCCAGCACCCGGTTCAGCGCTTCGGTGAGCCCTGTCTCGAAGTCCTGCGGATGCCCGGAGTCGTACGGGACGAGCAATCCGGTCAGGCCGTCCTCGACGACTTCCGGGATACCGCCGACCGCGGACGCCACGACCGCGGTGCCGCAGGCCATCGCCTCCAGGTTCACGATCCCCAGGGGCTCGTAGACGGAGGGGCAGACGAACACGGCCGCATGGCTGAGCAGCTGGACGACCTGGGCCCGCGGCAGCATCTCGGCTATCCAGTGCACCCCGTCGCGCGCCCGCCCGAGCTCGTCGACGAGCTCCCGGAACTCGGCCCCGATCTCCGGGGTGTCGGGTGCTCCGGCACAGAGCACGAGCTGGGCGCCGGGGTCCAGCGCGCGGGCGGCGCGCAGCAGATGCGGGACGCCCTTCTGGCGCGTGACACGACCGACGAAGAGGACGTACGGGCGGGCGGGGTCGATGCCGATGCGACGCAGTACGTCCGTGCCGGGGTCGGGCCGGTAGAGGGAGGTGTCGATGCCGTTGTGGACGACGCGGACCTTGGCCGGGTCGAGGGCGGGATAGCAGTCCAGGATGTCGGCGCGCATCCCTCGTGAGACGGCGATGACGGCGTCCGCCGCCTCGATCGCGGTCCGCTCGGCCCAGCCGGACAGGGCGTAGCCGCCGCCGAGCTGCTCGGCCTTCCAGGGCCGCAGGGGTTCCAGCGAGTGCGAGGTGACGATGTGCGGGATGCCGTGGAGGAGCTTGGCGAGATGGCCGGCGAGGTTCGCGTACCAGGTGTGGGAGTGGACGACTTCGCGGCCCTCCAGCGCGGCGGCCATCGACAGATCGACGGAGAACGTGCGCAGCGCGTCATTGGCCCGGTCGAGTGCGGCGAGTGCGGTGTGGCGTACGACTCCGTCGGCGTCGCCTTCGCCCCAGCAGTGCACGGCGAGGTCGGTCAGGGACCGTAACTCCCGGGCGAGGAACTCCACATGGACTCCGGCGCCGCCGTAGACGTCCGGCGGATACTCGCGTGTGAGCAGTCCCACCCTCATGTCTTGATGGTCACTCAGACCGGGCCGGGGCGGAAGACCACTGCGGGTGCTTACTGCTGCGGCGGGCGGTCGAAGACGCAGTCGCCGCACAGTCCGCCGCCGGGGCAGCGGTAGTAGAGGCAGCAGCTGGTCCGGCGCAGCGCCGGGCCGCGTACGGTGCCGGTCAGGTCGGGGTGGCTCAGGAGTCCGGCCGTGAGGTCCGCGGCCCGCTCGGCCACCTCGGGGCGGCCCTGCGCGTGTGCCCAGCGGCCGAGTTCGCGCAGGGCGCCGGCGAGCGCGGAGCCCGCGTTGCCCCGGAGCAGCCGGGGCGAGATACGGACATCGCTGCGGACGGCTTCGGCGAGTGGTACGAGATGTCCGTACTGCACGGCCGCACGGATGGACTCGACCGTGCCGGGGAGGGTCCGTGTCCGTGTCCAGCGCAGATCGTCGGGCGCGGTGAGGGCCGGGTCCCAGTGCAGGGCCGCGGCTGCCGGGTCGGGGAACTCGCCGTGGAGCGCGGCGGCCCCCAGCGCCGTGGACCAGAGCCGGGAGGCGAGCCCGAGATGTGCGAGGGAGGCGGCGACCCTGCGTTCGGGGGTGCGCAGCCGGGCCGCGACGAGGTCGACGCGGGGGGTCAGCGGAGCGAGGTCTCCCGCGTACAGCCGGGCGAGGGGAACATGTCCGGTGCCGGGTTCCCCGTGCCGTACGGCGAAGAAACCGCCCACCGACTCCAGCTGTTCGAGATCCACACGCCCTACTTCAGTCAAAGTCCGGTAGAAGATCGATCAAATCAAAACCGTCGCTGTCGGTTCACTGTCACCTTGCCATGTGACTCTTCGAAACCGCCGAGCGGTACTCGGCATGACGGCCGCGGCCATGACCGTGGCATTGCCTTCCGCCCGCGCCGCGACGCCCACGGCTCCCCGCGGAACGCGCGCGCCACGCCCCACCGCCGCCGGCGAGGCCCTGGCCCTGCTGCGCGCGGGCAGCATCCGGTGGGCCGCCGAGCGGCAGCGTCACCCGCACGACGACGCGGGGCGCCGCCGCGCGGTCGCCGTGGCACAGCACCCCTTCGCCGTCGTGCTCGGGTGCATCGATTCACGGGTGCCGCCGGAGCTGGTCTTCGACCAGGGACTCGGGGATCTCATGGTCATACGGTCGGCGGGCCAGGCGCTGGACGAGGCCGTGCTCGGCAGCATCCAGTACGGAGTGGAGGAGCTGCACATCCCGCTGGTGCTGGTCCTCGGTCATGAGCGGTGCGGGGCGGTGTCCGCGACGGTGGACCACGTGCGGACGGGCCGGCCGGCGACCGGCCACCTTTCCCGGGTGATCGATGACATCGCACCGTCCGCGCGCGCGACGCAGCACTTGCCCGGGGACTGGGTGGAGAACACGGTGCGGGCCAATGTCGCCCGCATACGGCGCACCCTGGCCGCGGACCCGGCCTTCGAGGGAGCCGTCGTGGCCGGGGCACGCTTCGACCTGGACACCGGAAAGGTCTGTTTCGACCGGATCTGATCGGGTCATTCGCCGGGACCACCACCGCGGTTGTACTCCCGTACTCCGTCGGCAGTACGACCCAGTGTGTGCTCAAGGACGACGACGCGGGCGGCCCGCGGGGGAGATCGTGGAGCCCATGAGCACCCTCGCACTGTCCGTGCTGCTGTCCCTGGTCTCCGCGGCCGCCTACGCGGCCGGGGCGATCGTGCAGGAGCGCGTGGCCGTCGGCGCCCCCGCCCGGCCCTACGCACCGATGCACAGCGCCGTGTGGTGGGTGGCGATCGCACTCAACGGACTGGGGGCGCTGCTGCATGTGCTCGCGCTGGCGTACGGGCCGCTCAGTCTGGTGCAGCCGCTGGGCGCGCTGACGCTCGTGCTCGCCCTGCCGATGGCGGCGCTGTTCGCCGGCGGCGCGGCAGGAGCCGGGGCCGGGGCCGGAGCCGGGGCCAGGGCCGGGGCCGGGGCGACGGCATGGCGCGGCGCGCTGATGGCCACGGCGGGCCTGGCCGGGCTGCTGGCACTGACGGGCGCGGCGGACTCCGGGGCGGGCGGGGGGCAACTCGGCGGCGGAGAACGGTTGGTGCTCAGCGCGGCGGCGTTCGGCACGATCGCCGCCTTCTTCGTCACCGCACAGCGGGTGCGCCGCGCCGTCGTACGGGGCGTGCTGCTGGCCGGCGGCGCGGGGGTCGCCTTCGGCGTCGCTTCGGTGTTCACCAAGACCGTCGTGGCGGACTGGCTCGACGGCGCACCCGGCGGCGCGGCCCCGCTCCCGAGCCTGCTGGTGATCGCGGGTCTCGGCGCGACGGGGCTGCTGCTGTCCCAGGCGTCCTACCGGGGCGCCGGGCTCACCGCACCGCTGGCGACCGTGACCGTCGTGAATCCGGTGGTGGCCGCGGCGGTCGGCATCACACTCCTCGGAGAGCGGTTCCAGTACGGGGCGACGGGCGCGGTGCTGGCGCTGGTGTGCGCGACCGTCGCGGCCGCCGGGCTGACGCTGCTCACCGCGGAACGGCCGACCGCGGCCCCTGCCCCGGATACACCGTATGCCTCACGGAAGTCGCATGCGTCTCAGACGTCCGAGGCGCCTGAGGCGTCACAGACGTCAGAGGTGCCTGAGGCATCTGAGGCGTCAGATCGTGACGCCTCCCGAGCGCAGGTACGCGAGCGGATCGATGTCGGAGCCGTACCCCGGCCCCGTGCGCACCTCGAAGTGGAGGTGCGGTCCGGTGCTGTTGCCGGTGGATCCTGAACGGGCGATCCGCTGGCCGCTGTTGACCTGCTGCCCCTCGCGCACATTGAGCGCCGACAGATGCGCGTACTGGCTGTACTTGCCGTCCGTGTGCCGGATGACGATCTGGTAGCCGTACGCTCCCGCCCAGCCGGCCGAGACGATCCGGCCGGAGGCGACGGCCTTCACCGAGGTCCCGGTGGGCACCGGGAAGTCCACGCCCGTGTGGTAGCCGCTGGACCAGGACGAACCGGCCTTGCCGTAAGGGGTCCCGGTGCTCGCGGCGACGGGCGCGCTGAAGCCGGCGGCGCGTCCGGCCCGGTCGGACCGTTCCTTGTGCCGCTGCTCCTGCTTCGGCAACGCCTTGGGCTTCGCCTTCGGCTTGGGCTTCGCCGCCTGCGGCTTCTGCTGCTGCGACCCGGCGACGGGCTGCCGGGCCTCGGGCGGCTGAGCCTTCGGCCGGCTCTGCGGCGGACTCTTCGGCCGCGCGGGTGCGGGCGCCGTGGCCCGCACCACCAGCCGCTGGCCCGGATGGATGAGATCGGGGTCGTCACCGACGACCTCGCGGTTGGCTTCGTACAGTGCCTGCCAGCCGCCCTTGACCCGCTCGGACCGCGCGATGCCCGAGAGCGAGTCGCCGCGCGCCACCGTGTAGCTCTCGCGCTGCGTGGGGACGGTGGTCGGCGTCGCCACATGCCCGGCCTGCACGGTGCGCCCACTCCGCTTGCTCGGCCCGGCCTGTCCGGCCTGTCCGGCCGGTGCGGACTCCCGGGCCTGTCGGTTCTCTCCGGACCGCGGCTCGCGCTGCCGCTCCGGTGAGACATCGGGTACGTCACCGCCTCGGGTGAGTCCCGCCCGTACGGAGCAGGCCGGCCAGGCGCGCGGTCCCTGCCCCTTGAGCACCTTCTCGGCGATGGCGATCTGCTGGTCCTTGGTGGCGAGGTCGGCGCGCGCGGCATAGACCGTGCCGCCGTAGCCCTCCCAGGTGGACTGGCTGAACTGGAGACCGCCGAAATAGCCGTTGCCGGTGTTGATGTGCCAGTTGTCGGTCGACTCGCAGGCCGCGACCTTCTCCCAGACGTCCACGGACGCGGCGTTCGCCATGCCCGCCCCGATCAGCGGCAGGGCCATTCCCGCGCCACCCGCCGTGACGGTGAGCGAGGCCCTGTTGATACGGCTCGGCTGGTATCGGCGGTGTCGTCCGCGAACGGCCATGAGTCCCCCCTTGAACGCATCAGCAGCGGACAAAACTATGGGCTCGGAAGAGGCCATGACAAGGGTGTGCGCAAGGCGCCACGGCGCACAGGGGAGCCGTCGTTCGGCGGAACCGGGGAATCCTGCGCCCCTCGAGCGACTTGAGGCCTCATGAACGCCGCAGTCCCGTGACCCGTATTCATACTGGCCATGGGGAGGGGCACTTCCGACGGACTCCAGGAGCACACGCATGAGTGGTACCGCCCAGATCGGCGTCACCGGGCTCGCGGTGATGGGCCGCAACCTCGCACGCAATTTCGCGCGCAACGGCTTCACGGTCGCCGTGCACAACCGGACCGCCACCCGCACACGCGAGCTCGTGGAGGCGTTCGGCGACGAGGGTTCCTTCGTCCCCGCCGAGAGCCCCGAGGAGTTCGTCGCAGCCCTGGAGCGTCCACGCCGCCTCGTGATCATGGTCAAGGCGGGCGATCCCACGGACGCGGTGATCGAGGAGTTCGCGCCGCTGCTGGAGCCCGGCGACGTCATCATCGACGGCGGCAACGCGCACTTCGCCGACACCCGGCGCCGCGAACGCGAACTGCGCGAGCGCGGGATCCACTTCGTGGGCGTGGGCATCTCGGGCGGTGAGGAGGGGGCGCTGCACGGGCCGAGCATCATGCCGGGCGGCTCGGCCGAGTCGTACACCTCGCTCGGCCCGCTGCTGGAGAAGATCGCCGCGAAGGCCTCGGACGGCACCCCCTGCACCACGCACATCGGCCCGGACGGCGCGGGCCACTTCGTGAAGATGGTGCACAACGGCATCGAGTACGCGGACATGCAGCTCATCGCGGAGGCGTACCACCTGCTGCGCGACGTCGCGGGCTACTCCCCCACCCGGATCGCCGAGACCTTCCGCGGCTGGAACACCGGCAGGCTCGATTCGTATCTGATCGAGATCACGGCCGAGGTGCTGGCCCACACGGACGCGGCGACCGGCAAGCCGTTCGTCGACGTCGTCGCCGACCGGGCCGAGCAGAAGGGCACCGGCCGCTGGACCGTGCAGATCGCGCTGGACCTGGGGATTCCGGTCTCCGGCATCGCTGAGGCGGTCTTCGCCCGCTCGGTCTCCGGGCACGCGGACCTGCGGGCCGCCTCGCACGCCCTGCCCGGGCCCACCCCTCAGCCGCTGGGCGAGGAGGAGGCGGCCCGCTTCGCGAGCCAGGTCGAGCAGGCCCTGTACGCGTCGAAGATCGTGTCGTACACACAGGGCTTCCACCAGATCCAGGCCGGCAGTAACGCCTACGACTGGGACATCGACCTGGGGGCCGTGGCGTCGATCTGGCGTGCGGGGTGCATCATCCGGGCCGCGTTCCTCGACCGCATCCGGGCCGCGTACGACGCCCAGCCCCACCTGCCGAGCCTGCTCTCGGACAAGCAGTTCGCCGAGGAGATCGGCGCGGCCCAGGACGACTGGCGTGCGGTGGTGGCGGCAGCCGCGCGGCAGGGCGTGCCGACGCCCGGCTTCTCGGCCGCGCTGTCGTACTACGACGCGCTGCGTGCGCGGCGGCTGCCGGCGGCGCTGACCCAGGGCCAGCGCGACTTCTTCGGCGCCCACACCTACCGGCGCACCGACCGTGACGGCTCGTTCCACACGCTCTGGGGCGGCGACCGGTCGGAGGTGCGCACGGACTAGGTGTATCGCCCTGTCAGCCGGGCGGGGCGGGCGGCGGTTCCGGCTCCGGTACCGGTGCCGGTCCCGGCGGCTCGGGGATCGGTTCCGGTGCGGGGCCGGGCGGCGGCTCAGGCGGCGGGACAGGACTGGGTGGCGGGCCCGGCCCTGGGCCCAGCGGGTCCGGGGGCGGGGTCGGTATGGGCGGTACGGGAGGGGGCTGCGGGTGGGTCATACCAAGCTCCTGGGAGTCGATGGAGCCTATGGCTCCAGGTTCCTCCGTTGCGCGTGCCCACGCGCGGCGGATCCACGCGTCGGTGGCCCTGGCTCGCGCCGGCAGCTGCTCGACGGCCGGATGCCGCGGCTCCAGTCCCAGGCTGCGGATTCCGAAGACGCGGATTCCGCAGCCCGGAATCCGAGGACGCGGATCCCAGGCTGCGGAATCCGAGTCCGGCGTCGTCACAGTCCCGGGTGGTGCTCCGCCAGCTGCCGCTCGGCCTCCTCCACCAGCTCGGCGGGCGGCACGGGCGCCTCGTCGGGATGGCGCAGCGCCCACTTGGCGGCGTAGGGACACAGCGGCACGACCGGCACACCCTCACGGGCGGCCATCGTGTAGAACTCCCGGACCAGTGACCCGCCGATGCCCTTGCCCTCGTGTCCGGACTCCACGACGGTGTGCACCGCGACAAGCCCGGCGGGCTCGGAGTCCATGGTGAAGTACGCGATGTGGCCGGCGAACACACCGTCCTCGTATGCCTCCAGCCGCCCGGCGGCACGGTCGTCCCGGAGCTCGGGGTCTGCCATGGTGCTCTCCTCCGTCCGTTGCCGTTTGCGGTCTGTTCGGGCGCGCGCGGTCTGTTCAGGCCCTGCCGGCGGTGGCCGGGACGGCGTGCGGGCTGCTCTCGGTGTCGCTGCCGGGCACCGGCCGCGACGGGTCGGAGCCGAGCTCGACGATGCGGTTGCGGCTGTCGACGTGGACGACGCGGGGCACCAGCGTCCGGGCCTCGGCGTCGTCGACCTGGGCGTAGCTGATGAGGATCACCAGATCGCCGGGATGCACGAGATGGGCGGCAGCGCCGTTGATGCCGATGACACCGGAGCCGCGTTCGCCTTCGATGACGTACGTCTCCAGGCGCGCTCCGTTGTCGATGTCGACGATGTGGACGAGCTCGCCGGGGAGCAGGTCCGCGGCTTCCATCAGCTCGGCGTCGACGGTTACGGAGCCGACGTAGTGGAGGTCGGCCTGGGTCACGGTGGCCCGGTGGATCTTGGACTTGAATAGGGTACGAAGCATTCAGAACTCCCGAAATTCGCTCCCTGCCTGCTTTCTGCAGGTCAAGGGCTGTTTTGTGCCTACAACAGCACGCTCCCCGGCAAACGCCCGCCACTCATCGAGGGATTTACGCTGACCGCTTGCTGAGTTGGCTGACAGATCGCTAGTTCGACACCGAAGACTCTTCATGGGCTTCCACCTCACCCACGACCGAGAAGCGTGACCAGAGTACGGACCGGCCCCCGGAGCTGCATTGAGATCCCGGTCACGTCACGTTGAGGCGAAAGAGGGGCGGTCAAGGGGGCTGCACTCAGGGACGTCCTGGAGCACCAACTCGGCGGCGGGGCTCCGGGGCCTGGATCGTGGTCGGCATCGCCCTGCCGGCACTGCTGGGCGGTGTCACGCCCGCACTCGTATTCGTTGCGGTCGCGCTCCGACCTCGGTCCACTCGGGCGACGGAGCATGATCGACGCTGGCGCGTAGTGATCTTGGCAAGAACGCTGCATGATGAAAGCCTTGCGGTCATGAAGATCCTTGTCATCGGTGGAACTGTCTTCCTGGGCCGTGCGCTCGTCGACGAGGCGCTCCGGCGTGGCGACGAGGTGACGTTGTTCAACCGCGGG
Source organism: Streptomyces sp. NPDC054841 (assembly GCF_053611045.1). Taxonomy (NCBI): domain Bacteria; kingdom Bacillati; phylum Actinomycetota; class Actinomycetes; order Kitasatosporales; family Streptomycetaceae; genus Streptomyces; species Streptomyces sp. NPDC054841. Next base: position 23,353 of record NZ_JBSGZO010000022.1, read on the forward strand.
CAGTCGGGCCCGACGCCTTCCGGTGTAGAGGCGGCCCAAGGGGACCGCGAGGATGAGACTGCCCTGCGTGCGCTGGCGGAAGGGCGAACCTGGGACTGTGTGATCGACACCTGCGGGTTCGAGCCACGTACCGTGCAGCGTTCGGTCCGGGCGCTGGCCGGGCACGCGGGAGCGTACGCGTTCGTCTCGTCCTTCCATGCCTACGCCGACTGGCCCGCCAAAGGGGTGGACGAGACCTTCCCCCGCCACGCCTGCTCTCCGGACGCCTCACCGGACGACGTGCCCTACAACGCGCTCAAGGCCGGATGCGAGCGGGCAGTGGAGGAAGGTTTCCCTGGACATACTCTGATCGTCAATCCCGGCATCATCGTCGGACCCGGAGAGAACGTCGGACGCCTCCCATGGTGGCTGGAGACCATCGCACGGGGAGGCCGGGTACTGGCTCCGGGC
>NZ_JBSGZO010000022.1:23812-44152 GCF_053611045.1 Streptomyces sp. NPDC054841
CCGCGACATCGCCAACTTCGTTCTCGACCGGCTCGCCGAGGGAGGCACCGGCCGCTACCTGGCCACCGGCGTCCGCGACAACACCACCATGGGCGAGCTGCTCCGCGCCTGTGTCGACGCCACCGGTGCCGACACCGAACTCGTCTGGGCCGACGAGCAGTTCCTGCAGGATCACGACGTGGCCCCGTGGACCGAAGTGCCGCTATGGGCGCCGGACATTCCCGAGGTCTCCGGCACCTGGACCGCTTCCTCAGCCAAGGCGCTGGCGGCCGGTCTGCGTTGCCGCCCGGTCGCCGAGACCGTGGCGGACACCTGGCGAGCACTCAACGACGGTGGCTGTCCGCGGCCCAAGTACCTTCAGGGCAAGATGCCCGTCGGCTTGGACAAGGACAAGCACGACGCGGTCCTCGCCGCGTGGGACGCCCGCGGATCGCGGGCCTGAGCCGCCACCATGCCCCGGCCCCCCGTCCCGTGAGACGGGCAGGGAGCCGGGCGCGGAGGAGGTGCCCCTCCGTGCCCTCGGTCAGCCGAGCTCGAGCAGCAGCCGTTGACGGTCGGTCTTTCCGTTGCCGTTCAGCGGGATCTCGGTCACGTGCCGGTAGCGGCGCGGGACCATCTGGCGCGGCAGGCGCTCTCGGAGTCGCCGGGACAGCTCCTGCGCGGGCAACGGGGTGCCCCGGTAGACAGCGACGAGCTCGACTTCTCCCGACCTCCGGTCGGCGAGGACGACCGCCTGTTCGACTTCCGGCAGCCGGGTCAGTGCGGCCTCGATCTCACCCAGTTCCATGCGGTGACCGGCGATCTTCACCTGGTCGTCCAGCCGTCCCAGGTGCACCAGCTCACCGCTGGTCCAGCGGACCTGGTCGCCCGTGCGGTACCAGTGGTCCGCGGTGACGACAGGCTCATCGACCGGCGCCGCTGCCGCGCTCCCGACCGGCGTGGAGACGAACCGTCCCAGGTTCTGAGTGGCGTCGAGGTATCCGTCGAAGCGCTGGGGGCCCCGCAGACAGAGCTCCCCTTCATCAGCCGGAAAGCCCTCCTCGTCCAGGATCAGGATCTCCACCCCGGGGTACGGCCGGCCGATCGGCGTGCCGTCGTTGGGCGTGGCGATCCTGTCGTCGGGATCGGCCGGCACGGGGTAGGTGGTGCACATGATCGCCACCTCGGTGGGCCCGTAGGCGGTGTGGATCAGGCTGTTCGGCGCCACGCGGTACCACTGGGCGCACAGCTGTGCCGGTACGCGCTCGCCACCCAGGATGGTGTGCCGCAGACCGGTGGCCCGGCCCTCGGGGAGATGTCCCAGTCCCTGGGCGATGGCGATGACGGAGGGCACCGAGTTCCAGTGAGTGATCTCGCGGTCCACGATGTAGTCCACGGGGCGGTGCAGGTCCCGACGTCCGGGCACCACCAGGGTCGCGCCCGTCCCCCAGGCGCAGAACATGTCGCACACCGACGCGTCGAACGTCATACCGATGACCTGGGACAGACGGCTCCCGGGGCCCACCTCGTACGCGGCGATCCAGGACTCCAGGAACGGCGAGATGTTGCGGTTCCTGATCGGAACTCCCTTGGGGGTCCCGGTGGACCCCGAGGTGAACATGATGTACGCAATGTCATCCGGGTTCGCCGGCGACGAGGGAGCCGGCCGGCCCGTGCTCTCGTGGAAGTCGCCGAGGGCGTCCAAGGCCACGACGGGCGCCTTGAGCCCCGCGTCGACGAGGGTGGCGGCGGAGGTGACGTCCGATGCCACGACGAGGTCGACCTCGGCCAATTCGCACATGTCCACGCTCCGGCGTACCGGATGATCGGGGCTGAGCGGCACAATGGCGGCTCCCAGTGCCAGCACGCCGAGATATGCGGCGAAGACATCCGGGGTACGTGCGGTCATCAGGGCCACCCGGCGCGGTGTCGTTCCTTGTACCGCCGCGATCCAGGCCGCCGCCGACAGGGCGGCCGCCCGGAGTTCGCCGTAGGTGATGCTGTGGTCCGGGAAGTCGAGCGCGGGGCGGTCCGGGTACCGTCGGGCGGAGTCGTCGAACCATGCGTAGAGCGAGCGCGTTTGTGTCGGCATGCGATGTTCCTCGGCCATGATCAGACGATCTCCAGTACGGCACAAGCCCAGCTGAACCCGATACCGCTCCCGACCAGCAGCACACGCTCGCCCGAGCGGAGGGAACCGGTCTCCACCAGATGGTGCAGACCTCCGAACTGGTCGCCCCCACCGATGTGGCCCACCGTGGAGCCCCATTCCTGCGTCGTCCGCTCAACGTCGACACCCAGGACGTCCAGGTACTGCCACTGCAACAGGGCGCGGCCCACATTGGGCAGCACGATCCTCGACACCTCGTCGAGCGTCACGCCCGCGTCGTCCAAGGCCGCTTTGACCACGTTGCGCAGTCCCGCGTTCTCGCGCAGGGCGATGTCCTCGACCCCGACCCGGGCGACATAGCCACTCTTGCGCGCCCGCAGGTCGATCGGCAGCCGCGCGTACGGCCGGTCACTGAAGCCGTCCGAACCACGGTAAAGCTCTTCCAGCGACGGATCGGAATCCAGCGCTGTCGCGAGCACCCGGGCGAAGCCGTGCGCCCGGGAGGCAACGACAGCAGAACCTCCGTCCGCGAACACGAACCACTTCTCGCTGCGGTACCGGTCGTACGCCGGCTCGGTGAAGCCGTCCGCGGTCGTGACGAGCGCGGCACGAGCCGTGGGATCGGCGTACAGGTGGGACAGGGCGAGGGTGAGTCCGGCCAGCCCTCCGACGGAGGCGTGATTGATCTGGAACGCGGGTGCCCGCCCGCCCGTCCCCAAGACCTGGCCCTGGATGTAGGTGGCGGGCGTCCAGTGATCCGCCCCTTGGTGATGGAGGCAGGAGTGCACGGACATCGCGATGTCCTCAGGGGTGTGCCCCGAGCGCTCCATGGCGACGCGTGCCGCTCGCACGGCCATGTCGGCCGCGGCCATACCGTCCGAAACGGCAATGGAGGAATAGCCGTTGACCTCGCATTCGTCCGCGTCATAGCGGCCCTCGGCGACGGCCGTCAGGGCCTGCTCCCGCGCGGGGAGGTGAAGGCCCGTGCCGGCGATGTACATATCGGCCCAGCGCATGGTGCCGTCCCTTTCTCGGTTCAGTTCCCGGATGCAGTCGGCGAAGCCGCGTCGGGCCCGGTCCCCGCGGAGGCCGGCGCCTTCGCGATCGTCTCCCGCAGGTGGCCGGCCAGCTCCCGCAACGTCGGCTTGCGGTACATGTCCGCCCACTTCAGCGCGGGATGGATGCGCATCATGGTGCGCAGGGCCTTCATCGAGTCGCCGCCCAGGGCGAAGAAGTCGTCCCCGAGGCGAACCTGGGTGATCCCCAGGACGTCCTTCCACACGGCGGCGACGTGCTCCTCCCAGGAACCGGGCGCGAGCGCCTCCTGTGTCTCGGCGTCCTCCGTCTGATCGCAGGCCTGCTCCGGCTTCGGAAGTGCCTTGCGATCCACCTTCCCGTTCGGTGTCAGAGGCAGGGCCGACAGCGCCAGCACCGTCGCCGGCACCATGTAAGGCGGCAGCTTCGCGGCCAGGTGCTCGCGCAGGGCGTCCACGTCGATGTCGGTGGCCGCGTCCGGAGCCAGAACCACGTATCCCACCAGGCGCGGGTCGCCCACAGCGTCCGGATGCGCCACGACGACGGCGTCCTTGACGCCCGCCACCTGACAGAGCCCCGCCTCGATCTCCCCCAGCTCGACCCTCAACCCGTGGATCTTGACCTGGAAGTCGGCACGCCCGATGAGCTCGATCAACCCGTCGGGTCCGAAACGGGCCAGATCTCCTGTCCGGTAGAGGCGCTCGTCGGACACCGGCCCGTAGGACCACTGAGAGAACCGTTCGGCGGTGCGCTCGGGCTGGTCCAGATAGCCACGGGCCAGCCCGGTTCCGGCCAGATACAGCTCACCGGTCACACCCGGCGGGACGGGCTGGAGGTGCGAGTCCAGCACGTAGGTACGCTGATTGGCCATCGGCCGACCGTAGGGGATGCTCGTCCACTGCCCGGAGACCGCAGAAACCTCGAAGACCGTGGAGTGGACGGACGCCTCGGTGGCACCGCCGAGCACGATGAACCGCAGCGCCGAGGTGACCGCCCTGACCCGGTCCGGCAGAGAGACGGGCACCCAGTCACCGCCGAGCATCACGAGCCGCAGCCGGTCCAGGACGGTGTCGGTGCTGTCCAGATGGTCCATGAGCAGTTCGAGGAGGGCCGGGGCGGAGTTCCACACCGTGACCCCGTGCCGGACCGCCAGCTCCGCCCAGTGCCGAGGGTCCTTGGCCCGGTCCGGCGAGGGAACGACCACGGTGCCGCCCGCCGCGGTGGTGCCGAGGAACTCGACGACGGACATGTCGAAGCTGGGCGACGAAAGGGCCAGGACCGTGTCGTGCACCCCTATCTCGAAGCGCGCGTTGAGGTCCATCAGGTTGTTGACCACACCCCGGTGCCGCAGCGCGATCGGCTTCGGCACTCCCGTGGACCCGGAGGTGTAGATGACGTAACACAGGTCCTCCGGGCCCGTGTCGGTGTGCGGCGGATGCACGGGCCGGGCGCCGATGGCACGCGCGTCCTCGTCCAGCAGTACCAGACGGCTCCCCTCCGTGCCGACGGGCAGGTTGGCCGTGAGATCGCCCCGGCTGACCAGTACCGTGCAGGCAGCGTCACGGACCATGGTCGACAGCCGCTCGGCCGGGTAGGCCGGGTCGAGCGGCACATAAGCGCCACCCGCCTTGAGGATCGCGAGCACGGTGACGAGCAGGTCGGCGGAACGCTCCAGACACATGCCCACGCGCGCATCCCTGCCGACGCCCAGGCCGCGCAGGTGGTGGGCGAGCCGATTGGCTCGCTGGTCGGCCTGCGCGTAGGTGAGGCTCTCACCGTCCTGGATCACCGCGACGGCCTCGGGCCTGCGCGCGGCCTGCTCCTCGAATGCGCGGTGCAGGCAGGCGTCGGCGTACGGCAGGCTGGTCGCCGTGTCGTTCCACTCCACCAGCGTCCGGTGTGCGTCGCCCCCCGAAAGCAGACGCAACCGGGAGACCGGGCACTGTGCCGAGGTTGCGGCATCGGACAGCAGGGTCTCCAGGCAGCGCAGGAGCAGGTCCGCGGTGGCCGATTCGAACAAGTGCGGGTCGTAGTGGAGTTCCAGCCGCCGGCCGCCCGCGTCGGGCGGGAACACCACCAGTTCCGCCTCGCGTGGCTGGCCACTCCCCCGGGCTTCGGCTTCGACGAAGCACACGCCGACACCGCCCGACACCGACACCTCGAACCTGGCAGCGGTCTCGGCACGCGTCACCGCCGACAGGGTCTCCTCGCCCGTGAACGAGAAGCCGCTGAGATGTGTGCCGTGCGCGGCCTGTACGGAGAGCACGAACTCGTCCTGCTGCGAGAAGCGGTGCAACACCACCGCGAATCCGGCCAGGAGAAGCCCCTTCGCCTCATCGGCGGCGAGAGGGCTTCCCAGGGCGAGCGCCGGGTCCGCGGCCGGCGGGAGGGTCCGAGCCGTCATCGCGGTGCAGACCGGTGCGCGGACGCCGCGGGGCCGGTCGGTCGGAAGCTGGACGATGGTCGTCGTCAAGGCCTTTCTCCACCCTCTGTAGTGTCGTCGCCGAGATAGTGAGGCAGCGGGAATCGCGCGCACAGCTCTTCCACCTCGGTGCGCACCCGAGCGCTCAGGCCGGGGGCGAGGCGATACGTGGTGTCGTCCACGGCGGTCGTCGCCGCCAGCACCGTGTGCAACAGCCGCGCGCAGTCGCGCATCTCGGCCGCGCCCAGACCCCGTTGGGCCAGAATGTTGGTGCCCAGCCGAAGGCCACTGGCGACCAGCGGCGGCCGCAGATCCCCGTCGATCCGGTTGCGGTTGGCGAGGATGCCGCACTCCTCCAGTGCCCGTTCCGCGATCACCCCGCTCAGCCCCTGCTCACGCAGGTCCATCACGACCATGTGGTTGTCCGTGCCCCCGGTCAGGATGCGGTGGCCCAGCCGGGCCAGCTCCGCGGCGAGCTCCCGCGCGTTCCCCACGATCAGCCGCGCCGTCTCCTTGAAGGAAGGCGCGGAAGCCAGCTCGAACGCACGGGCCTTGGCCGCGATCGCCGCAGGGTTCGGGGTGCCCTGCGAGAGGGGGAAGACAGCGCGCTGCATCAGCCGGGACAGCGGGGTCCGCCCATCGGGACCCGGTGCGTCGTGCTCCTGGCCGATGAGGATCAGTCCGCCGCGCGGTCCACCGAGCTGCTTGTACGTGCTCGTCGTCGTCACATGGGCGACGTCGATCGGACTGGGGTGCTCGCCGGTGGCCACCAGTCCGGCGATGTGGGAGATGTCCGCAACCAGGTGGGCGCCGACCGCGTCCGCGATCTCCCGGAAGCGGACGAAGTCGAGCGTACGGGGGTGGGCGCTGGCACCGACGATGATCACCCCGGGCCGGTGCCTGAGCGCGAGCTCGGCCACCTGGTCGTGGTCGATACGCCCCTGTGGAGTCAGGCCGTAGTGGACCGCCCGGTAGTGACGACCCGTGATCGAGGCCGAGGACCCGTGCGTGAGATGACCGCCCGCGTCCAGCTCCAGGGCCAGCAGCGTCCCTCCGGGCGGCAGCAGAGCACCGAGTACGGCCACATTGGCCGAGGAGCACGAATGCGGCTGCACGTTGGCGTACCGAGCGTGGAAGAGGGCGGTCGCCCGCTCCACGGCCAGCCGCTCCACGCGGTCGAACCAGCTCGCGCCAGGGTGATATCGGTTACCCGGATAGCCTTCGGCCGTCACGTTGGACAGCGCGGCGGCCCCAGCGGCCAGCACGGACGGATCCGCTACGCTCGCCGACGCCACCATCGCCAAGGTCGAGTTCTGCGCCATCACATCGGCGTCCAGCAACCCCAGCAGCTCCGGATCCGCATGCCGCAGCAAGGCCGCGCCCCGGGCGAGAAGGCGGGCCTGGGCGCCGCTTCGCACCTCGATCACAGCACCCCCTCGATGATCCGCCACAGCTCGGGCACACAGCCGGAGACGTACATGTGCTCACCGGGCATCTCGATCGACTCGAACTTCTCCGAGGTGAAGGCCGACCAGTCGAGCCACTCGTCCTCGGGCACGGTCGTGTCGTCCGCGCCGCGGAGCACCGTCATGGGCACCGGAAGCGGCTCGAGCGTGGAGGGCACGTACGAACTCAGCAGCCGGATGTCGGCACGGATCGTCGGCAGCAGCAGCGCACGCAGCTCGGGGTGGTCCAATGCCTCCAGCCCCCCTCCGGAACCCCGCTTGAGATCGGCCACGGCTTCCTCGTCGTCGTCGCTGATCCACTGCGGACCGCGCCGCCGGGGGCTGACGGAGCCACTGAGGACCAGATGCCGGGGCAGCGGTCCGCCCGACACCAGCAGGTGATGGGTCGCCTCATAGGCCAGAACGGCTCCGAAGCTGTGGCCGAACAGGACGTACGGGTCCTTCCCCGCCGCCGCGTGGATCCGTTCGGCCGTACCGGCGGCGGCCTCGGCGAACGTCGAGTAGTGCGGCGAGGTGAACTCCTCCTCCCGGCCCGGCAGTTGGATGGCTCGCAGCCGCAGGGACTCGCTCTCGAACCGCTGCCAGGACCGGTAGGTTCCGGCGCCGGCACCGGCGTGAGGCAGCGTCAGCAGTCGTGTGGTCATGAGGTTCCTTCGACAGTGGCAAGTTCTTCGAGCAGTCGCCCGTAGCGACTCAGCACGCGCTCCAGGCGAGCGGCCCAAGGCCCTTCGGCGGGCGCCTGCACCGTCACTTCCAGCGTGCTCTCAGCGGTCTCGGCGACCTGCATCTGAAGCTCCGCGGCGCAGCCCAGGGGGCGCACCGGTACGGTCCACACGCGAACGGGACCGGCCGCATGCTCCGCTCGCTGCCAGTTCTGGAAGGCGAAGAGCGTCTGGAAGAGGGGCAGCCGCCGACCGGGCCGACTGCGGCACTCCCGCACGATTTCGTCGGTGGCCAGGGCCGCGTGGGCGATGCCGCTGATCGCCGCGTCCCACACCCGGTCCACGGCATCAGGCTCGCCCAGCCCACGGAGCCGGACCGGCACCGTGTTGATCAGACAGCCCACCTCGTCCGCGTTCTCCGCGGATCGCAGGGCCACGGCTGTGCCGACGCAGAAGTCGTCAGCCCCCGTCTCCCCGGCCAGCAACCGGCCGTACGCCGTGAGCAGCACCGCGTAGGGAGAACAGGCATGGAACCGGGCCCGGTCGCGCACGGCCGTCCACAGGGCGGCAGGCCATGTCGCCCGGCGCTCGGTGATCGCGGCCCGGACGATGTCCCGCTGGGTCAGCACCGGCCCGTCGGCCGGCAGATCAGGGACACCTTCGAGAGCGGAACGCCAGTAGGCGGCCAGTTCCTCCCTCTGTGCCGCCTCCAGGACAACAGGGTCTGCTCGATGCCGCACGGCCAGGTCGGGTACGGCATCGCCGAGCGCCTGTGCGTAGGCGTGGGCCAGGTCGGCGGCGAAGGTCTCCATCGACAGGCCGTCGAAAGCGATGTGATGGAACCCCAGATAGAGCTCAGCGCCACAGGGGTCGATCGTCACGGCGGCGCGATGGACACGCCCGGCGGCGATGTCGAAGCTGTCCGGGGCCAGCAACTGGTCGGCGGCCTCGGTGAACCCGGTGCCCTGCGGCAGTACCTCCAGATCAGAGGTCGTGGGTGCGGCCAGGACCTTGCGGACCACCTGTCCGTCGGACAGGACGAAGGCGGTTCGCAGCGCCTCGTGCCGCCCGTGGACCGCGACCAGCGCCCGGCGCAGCATGTCCAACTCGACCGGACCCTCGAGCCGGATGTGTCCGACAGCACGGTGCGCGACGGCGCCCGGAGCGATCTGCTCGGCGACCCAGAACTGCCGTTCCCCGGCCGAGGCAGGCCGCTGCACGATGTGAAAGTCGTCCATCAGCGCACCGTGTATCCGGCGTCGACGGTCACCGTGCTCCCGGTGACGTGCCGTGCTTCGTCGGAGGCCAGCCAGACCACCGCGGCCGCCACGTCGGCCGGGTCGACCAGGGTGTTCATCGGCTGCTGCTCGGTGAAGAGCGCCTCGTGCCCTTCGGCGGGCACATCGAGCGCCCGGGCCACTTCGGACAACATGCGCCCCTCTACTCCGGGTTCGTCGCGAACGTTGCCGGGGCAGACGGCATTCACTCTCACACCCCATGAGGCGTAGTCGAGGGCAGTCGCCTTGGTCAGCCCGATCAGGCCGTGCTTCGCCGCCACATAGCCCGCGAAGTTGCGGTAGCCGACCAGTCCGGCGGTGGAGGCGATGTTGACGATGCTTCCGTAGCGCCGTTCCACCATCCCCGGCGCGAAAAGGTGTGTCATCCGCCAGGCTCCGCTCAGGTCGATGTCGAGCATCGTGAGCCAGTCCTGTTCCGTCGTGAGATGCGCGGGACGCCCCGAGGGAGCGACGACTCCGGCGTTGTTCACCAGGACGTCGACCCTGCCGAAGTGATCCAGGGCCCGGTCGCGCACGGACGCCAGCGCGTCCAGATCGCGCACGTCCGCGCTCTGTGCCACAACGTCGGCCCCGTGGGCGCGGGCTTGTGCCGTTGTGTGCAGCAACTGGCTCTCGTTGCCCAGTGGGTAGGGCACGCCGGGGATGTCACCGGGGGCGTCGATCAGCACGAGATCGGCCCCCTCGGCCGCCAGGCGCACGGCGCAGGAGCGCCCCACACCGCGCGCGGCCCCCGTGACCACCGCCACGAGGCCCTCCATCCGGCCATTGCGGACCATGTCAGTCACGGACCGTCTCCTTCACCGGTGTCTCCGGGGCGGCGGACGATGCCGGAGGGTTGTCCATGTCCTTCAGCGCCGCCAGCCGCGAGGAGATCAGCACCAGGACCAGATAGGCGCAGCCGAAACCGATCAGGGTGTTCCGCAGACCGGCGAGGTCCACCGACCAGCCGGCCACCAGGATCCCGAGCGGGGCGGCGCTCATCGCGGCAGCCCCGCTCAGCGCGAAGATGCGGCCGGTGAGTTCTGCGGGAACCCTTTCGAACATCACGGTCATCAGCACCGGATTGAGCGGACCGGCGGCCAGCCCGAGACCGAAGGAGATGAGCATCATGAGCAAGGGCCCCGGCTCGGCGGCGACGCACAGCCGCAGGACACCGATGACGGCGAAGCAGCCCAGCAGCGTCCACCGGCGGCTGGTGAGCAGCTTCTTGCTGGCCGGACCGTACAGGAACGTGCCCGCCACGGCGCCACAACCCGATGCAGCGAGCAGCCAGCCCAGGTACTGACCACCGCCGAGCACGTGCTCGCTGTAGACCGGAAGCAGCACCGGGGTGAAGGCGTCGTCGAGGAAGTTGGTGACGACCACGAAACCGGTCATGGCCGCGATCACGGGAATCTTCCGGGTCGCCGTCAGTCCGTCGGACAGTTGCCGGAAGAAGGCGGGGCGCTCGGAGGCGGGGGCTGTCTCACCGCGCGGCACCCCGATCTTGATGAGCAGAGCGGCCACGAAGAACGAGGCGGAGTCGACGTACATGCCGACGACCGGTCCCGTGGTGGCGATGAGCAGGCCGGCCAGAGGCGCACCGACGAGCAGTCCCAGACGGGGCGCGCCCTGGATCCACGAGTTGGCGCTCTCCAATCGGACCCCGGCCTGCTCGGCAAGGGGCTTGACCAGAGTCATACGGGCGGCCGAGGCGGGGGTGGCGACCATGCTGCGGCCGAAGAGCAACAGCATCAAGGCGGGAAGGGGCAGCCCGAGTGTGTCGTTGAGAAGGGGAACGACACCGATCAGCACACCGGCCAGAAGGTCGGAGACCACGCTCATGCGCTGTCCGCCGATGCGGTCGATCCAAACGCCGCCGACAGCCCCCGCGAACACCAGGGGCAGGGCGTTGGCGAACCCCGCCAGGCCCGTGGACACGGAGCTGCCGGTCTGGCCGAACACGTACAGCGGGACCGTCACCACGGTCACGGCGTTGCCGAACGCGGAGAGGTAGTGCGCGACCAGCAGAAGGACGAGAGGCCGCCGCCGGACAGTGGCGGCCGGCAGCGGATGGCCGTCCTGCTCCGTGGTTGTCATGGGTTCTCCTGTCGCACGCCACTGCCCTGTGAGAAGAGGCGCTCCAAGTAATCCGCGGACACATCGAGGCGTCCCGGCACGTGATCGTCGTTCCCCGCGGTGGGAAGGCGGGCGGACACCGGGGCGGTCTCAGGCAGGCCCTCGACGAGCTCGCCGAGCGTCGTCAGGCGGTGGATCCCGCCCTCGGGCGGGTGGCCCGCCTCGCGCAGCGCACGCGTGAGCCGGGCCGCCGCCAACGGGCTTCCCCCGCACCCCTCGAACGTGTCGTCCGGCTCCGCCCGGCGCACCCCCAGCGCCTCGCACCACAGGGCGGCCACCCGGTCCCGTTCACCAGCGGCGATCCTCGCGACCAGCGGGGTGTCGGGGGCCTTCGCGAACAGCTCGACCAGCTGGAGCAGACGCCGGGACAGCCGGGCGATGGTCGACGCCTCGAACAGGGCGGTGCGGTACTCGATCCGCCCGAACATCACATCGCTCACCTGCCACCAGGCGATGGTCATGTCCATCGACGAGATGCCCTCGTTGACGGCGTTGGCATAGATACGGGCCCCCGGCACCGTGTAGAACACCGAGTCCTCCAGGTCCAGATGGACCAGCATGGTCTGCAGAAGGGGATAGCCCAGGTTCGAACGCTCCGGGGCGGCGGCCTTGACGATCTCCCCGAAGGGGACCTCATGGTGTCCGGCGATCGCCGAGCCCGCGGCCTGGGCAGCGGCCAGGATCCCGGCCGGGGTCGGCCGCTCGGGTATCCGCACCCGCAGGGGCAGGTTGGTCAGCAGGAAGCCGACAAGGTCCTGAACGGCCGGTTCCGACCTGGTCACGCTCGGTACCCCGACGATGATGTCGCGCTCGCCGGTCTCCTCGAACAGGAGCGTCGCGTAGACCCCGGCCATGGCGTTGGCCACCGTGCTGCGGGACTCCCTGGCCCGTGCGGCGAAAGCGGTGGCGACCTCGGGATCGAGCACGAAGTTGTACTGCCGCCCGCTGTGATCGGTGGTGTCCTGGGGGAAGTCGTAGGGCAACGGCAGCCGTTCAGGCACGCCGGCGAGGTGATCCCGCCAGAAGGCCCTGTGCCGATCGCCCTGCGGACCGGCGAAGATGTCACGCTGCCATTGCGCCCAGTCGCCGAACTGCACCGGCAGGTCCGGGACCTTCGGCTCGTCGCCCTCCTTGAATGCCCGGTAGAACTCCAGGAGTTCCTTGTTGAGCCGGACGTAGGACCATTGGTCGGTGAAGGAGTGCGGCATGGTCTGGACGACCTGATGGTCACCCCCCAGGTCGGCCACCCCGATCCGCAGCACCGGGTCCCGGCTCAGATCGAAGGGGATCTCCGCCTGTTCCTTGATGAACCGGTTGCGGCGGTCCTCGCGCTCCTCCTCGGGCCCCTCCGACAGGTCGGTGAAGGTCAGATCGGCTCCGCGCTCGGGATGCAGCCGCAGCACGGGCCGTCCCTGGTCCATCTCCACCGAGCTGTGCAGCAGCTCGTGCCGTGCCACCACAGCGTTCGCCGCACGAGTGAACGCCTCTCGGTCGAGCTCCCCGATGAAGCGGAGCCCGAAGCCGAGGGTGTAGGTGGTGGTTCCCGGATACAGCTGGTCGAGAACCCACAGACGTTCCTGGTCCATGCCCAGGGGGAAGGTGTCCCGGGGCCCGGGCCGCCGGCGCAGCGTGGGCTTGCCCTCGCGCCGGGCGGCCAGCTTCGCCGCCAGGGCGGCGCGCTGGTCGGGTGCCAGACGAGCGAGCCTGGCCTCGAGGGAGGCGGTGTCCGGTCCGGTCATCGGGTCTGCTCCACGGCGGAGAGGGCGAACAGTTCGGGCAGGGCGGCCAGGACGTCCTCGGCGGGCAACCCGAAGTCCACGAGATGACCGACCTCGTCAGCGCCGGCCTCCGCGATCCGCCGCAGGACGGATCGCGCCTTGGCCGGGGAGCCGAGCAGGGAGGAGCCGTTGAGGAAGTTGAGGTAGGCGCTCTCCAGGAGCACCTCGCTGTCCGCCTCCGTGGTGTCGGTCTGCCTGCGGAAGTCACGCAGGTAGGCGTGCATGGCGGGGCGCAGGAAGGACTCCAGGTCCTCGCGCGGGCTCACGTGCGAGTGCACCATCACCACGACGTCACCGGAGCCGGCGTGGCCGGCTTCCCGCCAGGCCCGGCGGTAGTGGCCGATGTTCTCCCGCAGGACTTCGAGCGGTCCGCCCAGCAGACCGGTCATGACTCCGTATCCAGCGCGTCCGGCCGCCTCGAAGGTCGTCGGTGAGCCGGCAGCGGTGAGCCACACCGGCAGCTCGGCCTGGACCGGTTCGGGACGGGTGCGCACCGCGACCTCACCGCCCGCGGTGGTCGGATGCTCCACCGCGTCTCCGCGCCAGTGCGCTCGCACCTGCTCGATGATGTGCAGCGTGGTGTCCCGGCGCTCGGTGTACGGCGTGCGGGCCAGGACGAAGTCGTCCGGGTGCCAGCCGCTGGCGAAGGAGACGCCGGCCCGGCCACCGGAGAGCTGGTCGACCATGGACCAGTCCTCGGTGATCCGCACGGGATGGTGCAGCGGGGCTGCGACGCTGCCGGCCCGGATGTGGATCCGTTCCGTCTGGGCGGCCACCGTGGCGGCCAGCACGGCGGGGTTGGGCGTGAGCCCCCCGAAGTCGACGAAGTGCCGCTCCGGCAGCCAGATCGCGTGCAGGCCTGCCCGGTCGGCCTGGGCCGACGCCTCACGAACGAACCGGTAGTACGCGTCCGGCCGCATGGCGCGGGCACTGGCGAAGAAGTACAGGCTGTGCCGGACCGGGGCCGCGCCGCCCTCCTGTGGGTCGTCCACGGCGGCCCGCTGGCGCATCTTGGTGTTGAGCAGACGGCGCTGCTCGGGAGAGAGCGCTGCCAGGCGCTCGGACAGGTCACTCACTGGTCGGCCTCGATTTCGCTCAGCAGTTGCAGCAGTTCGTCGTCGTTGCGCACCGCGAGGAGCTCCTCGATCCGGGCGGTGAACGCGCCGAGGTCGGAGTTCCCGTACAGGTCGGAGAGGCTGGCGTTGACGAGAAGCGCCTCGTTCACCTGGGTCAGGACATGCGCGGCCTGCAGCGAACTGCCGCCCAGGGTGAAGAAGTTGTCCTCTGCGCGGATCTCGGGCCCCCCGAACGCGGCCTGCCAGATCGCCTTGACGGTCTGTGCCACGTGGCCCGCGCCCGAGCTCACGTCGAGGTCCGCGCCACCCTCGGTGACGGGTGCCGCGAACGTCTCCGCCGACGCGGTGGCCATCGGCGCGGCGCAGGACGCAGCCGGGGCGGAGGGCACCTCGGCAGGTGCGTCGACCCAGTGCCGGGTGGCGGCGAACGGGTAGGAGGGCAGACGGACGGCGCGGCGCGGCTCCGGCACATCGATGTGCACCGGGCAGCCCACTTCCCACAAAGCGGCCAACGTGTCCTGGTACGCCAGGGCCTCGGGTCGAGTGCGCGAGCCCAGCAGGTCCGTGACCTGCGCGGCAACGCCCGACCTGCGCAGAACCTGCCGCAGCGGGTTGGTGGTCGCCGGGCCTCGATGCGCTCCCACCACGACACTCGGAGCAGCGGCGGCCAAGGTGTGGACCGCCTCGTCGAAGCGGACGGTACCGCGCAGTTGGCTGGCCCAGTACGCCGGATCGCACGCCTCCTCGGCGGAGAGCACATCCCCGGTGAGGTTGGACAGGACCGTCAGGTTCGGAGCGGAGAGCGACAGACCGGTGAGGAACTTCTCGAACGCGGTCGCAGCCTCGTCCATGGCCCGGCTGTGGAACGCGTGTGCGGTGGCAAGGCGCGTCGTGTTGACGCCCTCCTCACGGCACCGCCGCTCCACCTCGTCGATGGTGACGACGTCCGCACCGACGACGGTACTGTCCACCGCGTTGAGCGCGCAGATGTCGGCCGGCAGCCCGGAGATCAGCTGAAGGGCGGTGTCCTGCCCGGCGCCGATCGCGAGCATGGCGCCCCCGGGGGCTGCGCCCATCAGCGCCCCGCGCTGGATCACGGCGGCCGCCCCCTCCTCCAGCGTGAAGACCCCGGCGTAGGTGGCTGCCGTCAGTTCCCCCACGCTGTGCCCCAGGAGGATGCCGGGGCGGGCCCCGCGCCGGTCGAGCAGCCGCAGAGCGGACAGGCCCAGGGCGAACAGCAGCGGCTGGACCACCGCCGTGTCGAGCAGTCGAGCGTCATCCGGCGCCCAGTTCAGCGCGTCGCGCAGGTCGGGGCCGCCGGCCCGCAGAATCACCTGGTGCAGCTCGGCGAGGTCCTCGGCGAACCTCTCCTCGAAGCGCGCGAGTCCGGCGCCGACGCCCGCCAGTCGCGTGCCCTGGCCGGGCAGTACGACGGCGACCTGCGGGTCGGATCCGGCAGCCCGCGACCCACCCGTGGAACCCGGGTTCCGCAGCGCCTCCCCGAGCTCCGCACGAGCCTGCGCCTCGTCCTCGGGCAGTACCACGGCCCTGCGGTGCGCGAGTTGTCGCCGCCCGTGCCACAGGGTGCCAAGGACATCGGGCAGCTCCGTAGTGGCCCCCGGGCCCTCCAGCCATTCGGCCAGCGCCTGTGCCTTGTCGCGCAGCGCCCGGTCGGTCGCCGCCGAGAGCACCGCCACTCGATGCCCAGGGCCCTCGCCGGTGGCGGGCAGCGGCGTGGTGTCGGCAGGGCCGACCACCACGTGGGCGTTCGTCCCACCAAGGCCGAAAGAGCTCACAGCCGCGGCCCGCGGAGCCTTGTCGTCCCAGGCCTCGGCCCGCCTGGGCAGGCGGAAACGGGGCGAGCCCAGATCCACGTCCGGCCCGTCCCCCGGCTGGGCGGGGGTCGGCGGAAGGGTTCGGCTTTCCACCGCGAGTACGGTCTTGATCAGGCCGATCACTCCCGCGGCGGTGTCGCAGTGGCCCACGTTCGGCTTCACACTGCCCAGAGCCAACCGTTCGCCGGAGTCCTCCCCGTACACCTCTGCCAGAGCGGCGAGTTCGACCTGGTCGCCGAGCGCGGTGCCGGTGCCGTGGGTCTCGACGTAGCCGATGTCGCCGGGGTCCAGTCCAGCCGATTCGAGCGCCTCCCGGATGACCTCCGCCTGGCCAGTGGGGCTCGGTGCCGTCAGGCTCATCCGCAGCGCACCGTCGTTGTTCACCGCGCTGCCCAGGATGTACGCCCGGGGCCGGCCGAGCCCACCGGCAAGGGCGTCGTCGGCCCGGCGCAGCACCACCACTCCGGCGCCACTGGCGGGCACGGTGCCGTTGCTGTTCGCGGTGAAGCTGCGGCAGCGGCCGTCGGGGGAAACGATGCCGCCCTCGACGTAGGGGTAGGCGGGCCGTGCCGCCGGATGTACGGTGCAGGCACCTGCGATGGCGATGTCGCACTCGTAGGTGAGCAGGCTGCGCACGGCCTGGTGGACCGCCACCAGCGAGGTCGAGCACGCGCTCTGGACGGTCAGGCTGGGACCGGTGAAACCGAGGCGGTAGGACAGCGCGGCAGCGAGGTAGTCGCGAGAGTTGCCCAGCCGCAGCTGCTCCTCGCCCAGCCCGCGCACCACCGAGGCATCGTGGAGCAGATTGTCGTGGAGGTAGGCGTCGGGGCCGCTGCCCACGAACACGCCCACCTTGTCCCGGGAGCGGAGTGTATCGAGCCCGGCCGCCTCCAGAGCCTCCCAGCTCAGTTCCGCGAGCACCCGGTGCTGCGGATCGGTGGCCGCGGCGTGGGCGGGGAACATGCCGAACAGCTCCGCGTCGAACTCCTGGAAACGGTCGATCTGACCGGCGACGAGCCGCCCTTCCAGGGAGGTTTCGGCGAGTGCGGCGGGCAGCGTCACCCGCTCGGCGAGTAGATTCGCCCAGAATGTCTCAGTGTCGGAGGCGCCGGCCACCCGCAGAGCCATGCCCACCACGGCAACGGCGTTCTCCGGTACGGTGCCGTCGCCGCCTTCCAGGTCCAGCGCCGTTGTCATGGGTTGCTCCTCCGGTCGGTGAGAGCGTCGGCGAGGCGACGCGGGGTGGAGTTGCGCAAGATGCTCCGCAATTGGATTCCTGCGAAGCCCTGCTCCTTCAGGGCAGCGCTCAGCCTGACGGCGAGGAGCGAGTTGCCTCCGAGAGTGAAGAAGTTGTCGTCGACGCCGACGGGGACCTCCAGAACGCCCTGCCAGATCTGCGCGATCTGCAGCGCGAGCTGCGCGTCGTCGGGCGCGGCGGCCTGGGAGGCGGCGGCAGCGGTGGGCTCCCCGGTCCGCGGGGTGGGCGCTTGTGTGCGGGGTGCGGGCAGACGGCTCGGGTCGAGCTTGCCATTCGCCGTGAGCGGGAGTTCGGGAACCGACGTCAGTGTGGCCGGCACGAGGTGCGCGGGCAGACGGTCGGCAAGGTGGCGATGTATGTCGTCCACGGCGTCGCCGGGTGCGGACAGGACGACATAGGCGTCCACGCGTGCAGTCGCCGCGTCGCCCGGGCGCCGCACGACGGCCGCCGCCGCCCGCACGCGTGGGTCCGCCAGGAGGGTGCCGCGGATCTCACCGAGTTCGATGCGGTGGCCGCGGATCTTGACCTGGTCGTCGAGGCGGCCCAGGTGTTCCAGGCTTCCGTCGGGCAGGAACCGGCCCCGGTCGCCGCTGCGGTAGAGGCGTTCTTCGGGAGCGTCGGCCATCAGGCCCGTGACGAAACGTTCGGCGTCCAGTTCCGGGCGGTCCAGATAACCGGCGCTGACCCCTGCCCCGCCTACGTGGATCTCTCCCGCGACGCCGGGGGGCGTCAGTCGGCCGTGCGCGTCCAGGACGTACAACCGCCATCCGGGCAGGGGCCGTCCGACCGGGCAGCTGCCGCGCAGCGCGTCGGCGCGGGTCAGGTCGTACCAGGTGCAGTGCACGGTGGTTTCGGTGATGCCGTACATGTTCACCGGTCGGCAGCGGCTCTCCGGATACCGGTCGAACCAGGGCAGCAGCACCGCGGGATCGAGGCCCTCTCCACCGAAGATCAGGAGGCGTACCGCCAGGCCGCCGTCGGCGAAGGCATCGGCTGCCACCAGCTGGGTGAAGGCGGACGGAGTCTGGTTGAACACCGTGACCGACTCGGCCACCAGCATCCGGTGCAGTGCCTCCGGGTCACGGGAGACGGCGTGGGGCACGACGACGAGCCGGCCGCCGGTGAGCAGGCACCCCCAGATCTCCCAGACCGAGAAGTCGAAGGCGAAGGAGTGGAAATGTGTCCACACGTCCTGCGGTCCCAGCCCGAACTCCCGGACCGTGGCGGCCAGTAGGGACGCCACGTTGCGATGGGAGACCCGCACGCCCTTGGGGCTTCCCGTCGATCCCGAGGTGTGGATGATGTAGGCGATGGCGTCCGGCTGGATCTCAGGAAGCTCCGTGGGGGTGGACGCTCGCGCCGTGACGGGGACCGTGTACAGCGCCGGGATGTGCTCCAGGAGAGACGCGTCGCCGACCGCGATCCGCAGGGAGGTGTCCTCTGCGATGAAGGCAAGGCGTTCGGCGGGATAGTCGGGATCCAGTGGCACGTAGGCGGCACCGGACTTGAGCACGGCCAGCAGCGCGGTGACCTGATCGATGCCGCGTGGCAGGCACACGCCGACACGGTCGCCCGGAAGGACGCCCTGTTCGACCAGTGCACGGGCGAGACCGGTGGCACGGGCGTCCAGCTCGGCGTAGTCGATGCCCGTTGAGCCGTACGTGACGGCTGCGCGTCCCGGCGCTCGGCGCACCTGGGCGTCGAAGAGCGCGGGGAGCGTCATCGAGGCCGTCTCGACGCCCTCGGCGAACGTTCCCTGGCTGTGGCGCATCACCTGAGCCCTGTCGACCTGCGCCAGGGTCGTGACCTGGTCGAGGGAGCCTTCGGGCTCGTGGACGGCGAGGGCGTCGAGTGTGCTGCGGAACTGCCGGCCGAACATCTCGGCGGCGCCGGCATCGACGATCGCCCGCTGGTAGCGCAGTACGGCACGCAGGGAACCGTCAGCCTCTTCGTGCAGGTACAGGGCGAGGGGGAACTGGGCGGTGGTCGCCTCCGACACCGCCCGGGCCGGGTAGGCGGTGTGCGCGTCCTGGAGCGTCGGCATCGACGGCACGGGGACGACGACCATGCGAGGTCCGCTCGGAGCATCGGCGGGCAGCACGGCGGAGAGCGGGACGGCGGCGTCGCGGTACGCGCGCAGATTCCGCTGGTGGGTCTGGCGCAGGAAGGAGGCGACGGTCAGGTCGCCAGATGTCTCGACGGGGATGGGAACCGTCGAGTTGAAGTATCCGATGGTCGCACCGTGCCGGGGCGAGCGCCGTGACACCGTCGCCCCCAGTACCGGGCGGGCGGCTCCGCTGTTGCGGGCCAGCACCAGGCCGGCAGCGGCCAGGGCGAGGGAGTAGGGGGTGATGGACCGTTCCGAGGCGGCGGCACGGACGCGGCCCCATGCGGCGGGTTCCATACGCACGTCGACGCTGCCGCCCTCGGTGCTCACGTCGGCCGCCGATCGGCCCGGCTCACCGCGGGCCCAGGTCATGTCCGGCGCCCAATCGGCCGTTTCCAGTTCGGACTTGAGCTCGGTTACCCGGTCCGCTGCCGAGTGCAGCGCGACGTGAGCGTTCTCCGCCCAAGTGGCATACGACTCGTGCGGCTTGCTCGCGTCGAGGTCGAGGAGTTGAGCTCCCATCAGCTGCACCGATCCCTCATCGACCACCAAGTGGTGTGCCACGAACAGGAGATCGGCCGAACCGTCAGCATGGGGTAACAGCGCCACACGCAGCAAAGGACCGTGCAGGGGATCCAGCGGGCGTTCGCACAGATGCCTTATTCGTCGGCGAGCGGCGGGGCCGTCCGCAGGCAAGGGCAAAGTCAAATGGCGTATGCGCAGGGCCATTTGCGCGGGTTCCATGAACAAGCCTTCGGGTGTCTCGCGGACCCGGCACCCGAGAAGGGGATGCATTTCCAGCATCCGATCAAGATTCGACTGCAACCGGACCGGGTCTGCACCGCGCTCCAGTCGGAAGGCGAAGCAGACGTGATAAGTGGCGGCACTGTCCGCCGTACGGTCCGCCATGTACAGATCGGCCTGGTTGGGCGCGAGGCGCCCGTGGGCCCGGGGCGGCACCTGCTCGGCTGCGCGGGCCGGTGCGTGCGCGGCAGTCGTGTCGTGTACCGACACGGGGCTCATCGCCCCGACGGCGCGGACGCCAGGAGGCGGCTCAAGGCACCTGGGCTCTGCGCCTCCAGGACGTCGAGATAGTCGATTTCCTTACCGGTTTCCTCGAATATACGATTCACGATCTGCACGGCCCGGAAGGAGTCACCCCCATTGTCGAGGAATCCGCGATCGGAATCTATCTC